>DAIMDJ010000033.1:0-2993 GCA_036725905.1 Terriglobales bacterium | reverse complement strand
ATGACCAATTCGCATAATCCTCTCGGCTATGTGTTGCCGGATCATTACAAGAAAGCACTGGTGGATGTCACGGCGCGCTGGAATGTTCCCCTGATCGAGGATGACACCTACGGCGATCTCGCGCACCAGGATTTACGTCCGCGCACAGCAAAGTCGTTCGATCGCAATGGCTTGGTGATTCTTTATTCGTCCTTCTCAAAAATCCTCTCGCCGGGATATCGGATAGGGTGGGTGGCGGCAGGCCGTTTTCGGGAGGACGTGGAACGGCTGAAGCTGCTGACTTCTGTGGCCAGCCCATCGTTGCCGCAGAGTGTGATTGCGGAATTCTTGGCGACTGGCGGCTACGATCGCTACCTCAAACGGCTGCGCACACGATTGGCCGGGCAAGTCGAGAGCGTTCGCCAGGCGATCGCAAAATACTTTCCTCAAGGCACGCGGATCAGCCGTCCAGCAGGCGGTTACATGCTGTGGATTGAGTTCCCGCCGCGGATCAATGCCCTCAAGCTCTATCGCGCCGCGCTTGCGGAAAACATCAGCATCCTGCCGGGGACGATCTTTTCAGCAACTGGGCAATACAAAAATCACATTCGGATTAATTGTGGGCATGTTTGGTCGGAAATTTATGATCGGGCGCTGTTGACGCTTGGTCGGCTCTGCGAGAAGGCTCAAGCATCGCAATCAGTTTGATATCATGCGCAGTAAGCGGCGCTGCTGTGTCACGTTTGTCCGATTTGCTAACTGTACTCCCCCGTTTTTCGCTTTTCTGAATCTGTTCGGCCTGGCGGCTCCATACTAGGATTCGGGTCATGGAAGCCTCAACTTATTTGCAGCCGATCACAAAAACCGAACAAGGACTCGATCCGCAAGACTGGTCAGAATTGCGGGAACTCGGCCACCGTATGGTGGATGACATGATTGACCATCTGGCCACTGTCGCTCAGCGCCCGGTGTGGCAGGCGATGCCAGCAGAAGTGCGACGGCGATTTCAAAGTGATCCTCCACTGGATGGCGAAGGAGCGGAGAAGGTCTATTGGGACTTCCAGCAATACGTGCTGCCCTACGCCGAAGGTAATCTTCATCCGCGATTCTGGGCGTGGGTCATCGGGGCGGGCTCGGGCCTCGGCATGTTAGCCGATATGCTCGCCGCGGGAATCAATCCCAATCTAGGCAGCGGAGATCACGCACCAGCTCTGGTGGAACGGCAGGTGATCGATTGGATGAAACAGGCGCTCGGTTTCCCCGCCGAATCAAGCGGCTTATTGGTCACCGGCGCTTCTATGGCGAACATCATCGGCTTGGCGGTGGCGCGGCACGTGAAGGCCGGGATCAATGTGAAGGAGAACGGATTGTTCGCTTCCCCGGCCCGAATGATGTTTTATGGTTCGAACGAAACCCACAACTCCATCGTCAAGGGACTTCAGTTGCTGGGATTTGGGAAGCAATCCTTTTGTTCCATCGAGGTTGGTGCAGACTTCAAGATCAAGATTGCAGCCTTGCGCGACGCGATTCGGCGTCATAAAGCGGAGGGTCTGAAGCCGCTTTGCGTGATCGGCAATGCAGGTACGGTGAACACAGGCGCAGTCGACGACCTCGCGGCTCTTGCGGATCTCTGTGCAGAGCACGATCTATGGTTGCACGTAGATGGCGCCATCGGCGCTCCTTTAGCAATTTCAGCCAAATTGCGGCCGATGCTGCGCGGCATGGAGCGCGCCGATTCCCTCGCCTTCGATTTGCATAAATGGATGCAAATGCCTTATGACGTAGGCTGCGTGTTGGTGCGCGACGAAGCCCAGCATCGCGAAACATTCAGCGAAGCGGCGGGTTATCTTTCCCGCATGCCACGCGGGCTCTGCTCGGGGGAGCGATGGTTCTCCGATTATGGCCCGGAACTGTCGCGGGGTTTTCGCGCGCTGAAAGTTTGGATGTGCATCAAAGAGCACGGTCTGCGAAAATGTGGGGAATTATTCGAACAAAATATTGAACAGGCCGGCTACCTCGCCGGACTGGTCGAATCCAGCCGCGAACTTGAGCTGATCGCTCGCGGCGAGCTGAACATCGTTTGCTTCCGTTACAGCGGCAGGGTACGGGATGAGCAGGCGTTAAACGCACTCAATCGCGAACTGCTGATGCGGTTGCAGGAACAGGGAATTGCTGCGCCATCAGTGGCTATTCTCGACGGAAGATTTGCGATCCGAGTGTCAATCTGTAACCATCGCAGCCGGAGAGAAGACTTCGACCTATTTCTGCGCGAGGTGCTACGCATCGGCCGTGAAATCGAGAAATCTGCGGCCTGAATATTCCTCAAGCGGCGGCTTTCATTCCAGACGGGGAGCCCTACGCCCCCCGTTTTCATTACTGTCACCGGAACAATCTGGATTACTTTTCTACCGCGAGAGGCAGGCCAGGCAGTACATCGGTTTTCTCGACCTTAACTGACTTCAGGGTCTGAGGATTAAGTCCCAAAGCCTCCAGTATCGTCGCCGCCACCTGCGACGTCGCCACCGGAGTCTTCACCACGCTGGCGTGCAGCTCCGGGTTCGAGACGATCAGGCCAACGTTGGTGTCGCCGAAACTGAACCGCCATGCTCGGCATTTTTCTTTTTTGGGCCGGTGTAAATGGTGCCATACACCGGCTGCACGATGATATCGGGCGTGCGGCTGTCGCTGGCGGGGTTGTTGAACTTGAGCTTAAGCTCCGCCCCGGCCATCACCTCATCGATGAACAGCGCATTGGCATTTGTGTTGAGGTACGTAGCAACTGCTGAGGTCTGGCTCTGATCCTGCAGCCAGATCAGCGCGATGTCATCATCCTGAACGAAGCCGCAAGAGCCGGTGGCGCATGCCGCCGCGTTGGCGATCGCGATGCCGGCCCATGCGCGGAACGCCTCCCAGTGGACGATCCGCTGGGCGCGGTCCCAGGTCTGCTTGCGCTCGCGCGACCAGCCGGCGAAGAGCCCGCGGCCGCCAGGATGGTCGTGATCGGCGTGGCAACC
>DAIMDJ010000032.1:0-12824 GCA_036725905.1 Terriglobales bacterium | reverse complement strand
ATTCATAAAACGTGCGTTGGACTGGCCGGCGCCGGTCGGTCGGAAATCAGTTCTGCCGCTCGGCGAGTGATGTTGGAGATCGTAGGCGGCGAAGTGCAGGTCGTTGGAGACACGATCATCGCTCTCGAAGCCGCTTTCGGGAGAGGGCCCGGCGTGGTGGTGATCGCAGGCACAGGATCGATCGCTTACGGGCGCAACGCCGCAGGTCAGACTGGGCGCGCCGGTGGCTGGGGATTCGCCATTTCTGATGAAGGCTCCGGCTACTGGATTGGCCGCGCGGCAGTCGGGGCGGCGATACATACACTCGATGAAAAAGGGAAGTCACCGCTGCTCGATACGATTTTGAAAACGTGGAAGCTCGAAAGTTTGGACAAACTGATCGTCACGGCGAACGCCACTCCACCGCCCAACTTTGCTGCTTTGCTTCCGGCGGTGCTTGCAGCTGCCAATGCGGGTGATCCGGCCGCCAGCGATGTGCTGGCCCAAGCCGGATCGGAATTGGCCGGCCGTGCCATTGCCGTAACCCGTCGCCTGTTTCGCACCGCGTCCGAAATACCAGTGGCCATGTCCGGCGGAGTCTTCCAGAATGCTGCTCTGGTGCGTGAACATTTCTACAAAAGCTTCCGCTCGGAGTATCCCAATGCAAGCATCAACGAAACCGTCGTAGAGCCTGTTCGTGGTGCGTTGGAGTTAGCTCGAAGGGGCACGGCCCCGTAAATTTGTGAATTTGGTCGCCCTAAATTGGCGCGGATTACGTGGCCGATCTCCCCGCCAAACGGTTTTCCGCTTGTTTAGTGGCGCGGCGAGCAGCGGTAATTGCGGCCGAAGTCATGGACACCGGTCCTTCCGAATCGGTATTCGCGAAGAAGACACGATCCATCGGCTCTCGGGCTGCCGGTTGAATTTTTGTGTAGAGGCCTGGAGTCGACATGTACATGGGATGCCCGCGACGGTAGAGATGAACTTCAAGCGGATCGACATTCGATCCGGGAAATAGTTTCTGGAAATCGCGCAGCACATTGCTGGCGACCCGACGGGCGCTCGGTTCCGTTAGCAACGATGCCCGCTCTTCTTCGTGCAGCGGAGTGTAGCAGGTGAGGATATTGTATTTCTGCTTATATCCAGGCTGATTGCGAACCACCCAATCGGCGACAATGAAATCGGTAAACGTATTTCCCGGGCACCAGTTGTCGTATCCCTTGTTAAATACTGGTTTATCGAAAATTAGGTTCACGACGGCATACGGGATGTAGCGCATTTGCTGCATCGCGTCGTTTTGTTTTTGCGGCAAACCTTCCACCAAGCGCCGGGTGATGAATTTAGGTGTTGCCATGATGACCGCCTTTGCGGCCACTGTCTTCAATTCCGCACCTTGCATATAAGTGACCTGCACATCGTCTTTGCTGGGAACCACAGCGACGATGGTCGAGCCGGATTGCATGCGATCAGGAAACTTGGGCTGCAAGATTTCTGCAAGCTTCTTGGTGATTGCTCCTAAGCCTCCCGGCCAGGTGTAGCGCTCATCTTTCCGGTTGTCTCCGCCGCTGTGTTGCAGGTCAGCAATGCCGATGCCGGCGGCAGTCTCCTCGCTGGTTGCGCCCCAGTTGGACGGGCCGTACGCGTCCCACCATTGCTTGAGCTCATCGGGGTAGCCGTTCATGAAATCTGACAAGGGAAGATTCATCAGCTCGCTGCTTCGCTTCTGGAGATCAATGGCGAGGATCTCTTTTTTAAACTTCTTGAAGCCTTCGCGAACTGGTGCGGGATAGGGCAGTTTATCGAGGCCGTCTCCCCACGTGTCGGCAATGAACTCGCCTTTCACAATCGTGCCGTCCCAGCAGTTCACGGGCAGCGGTTCCAGGCCGATCTCCTTGGCAAAGCTGTAGCTGACCTCGCTCTTGTCGAGGAAAGCGGCGCCGGTGGCGTAAGTGGCACCCGCATATTCCATCAGGTAAGCATTGCCGCCCCAGTGCGGTTCTTTTTCAAGCAGTAGGAAATCACGGTGCTGAAGCATATAAGCAGCGGCAAGGCCGCTCACTCCTCCGCCCACGATGACTACGTCATGGCGCGCCGAGGCTGGCGGGCGAGTGAAGACTTTGCCGTCGCGGACTTGATGGCAGATGTGGTTGTCTTCGCCCTCGACGGCCGGAGCTTTGGGATTCTCTGTCTGCGCCAACAGCGAAAGATCAATTGGGCATCCGGCGGCAACGCTGCCGGCTACGACGAATTTAATGAAGTCTCGGCGATTTGTGCTCATGAAGGTTTCCTTTGTAACTCCGCTGCCCTGGGCCGGCGCTACGATGCCGCTTTCACCAGTTCGGCGGCGATTTCTCCTCTGCCTTCGGCTCTTGCTCGGAGCCGGTACCAGGTAACGATTGCGGCTAACGAAAAAACAAAAATGATACTGGAGATGGCGTTAATTTCCGGTGTGATGCCGCGACGCAAACGTCCCCAGATTTCGAGGGGCAGCGTGTTATCGCGGCCAATCAGGAAAAAGCTGACGGCGATCTCATCCATGGACAGCGTAAAGATCAAGAGCGCCGCGCCGATAATCGAGAGCCGCAGATTAGGCAGGGTTACACGCCAGAAGGTTTGCCAATAATTTGCGCCTAAGTCGAGCGAGGCTTCCTCTTGAGCACGATCCAATTTTTGCAATTCTGCGAAAACTTCCGTCGTGGCGACGGAGATCAGAGCCGTCCCGTGGCCGAGAATGATCGTCACCAGACTAAGCTTCATGCCGCCTTCGCGGAACAGCATTAATAAAGACAACCCGGTAATGATTCCCGGCAGAATTAAAGGCAGCAGTACGAGCCGGCGGAATAAAGCTTTGCCCGGAAAGTTGGCGCGGTCGAGTGCCAGGGCGGCAGGAATTCCCAGCGCAAGTGCGATAGCGACGGCGGCGAACGCGACGAACAGGCTATTCAGAACCGAGTTCCATATCGCGTCATCGGTGAAAAGCTCGCGGTACCAATCGAGAGTGAAGTCGCGCGGAGGGAAGCCGCCTACTCCAGAGCCGTTGAATGAATAAACAATAAGAGTGACGATTGGGAGATAAAGAAAACCGAACACCAGCGTTGCATGCCAGGGGAGCCAGTGCGAACGGTTCGGGCTGCTCATCGGAAGCTCCATTTCTTCTCCAGCCTTTCTGACAAGAACAGGAGACCGATGACGAGGACCAGCATGCCGAAGGAAATCGCCGCGCCCAGGGGCCAGTTGTAAGCCGCTCCAAACAGGCTGACGACTATGTTGGAGATCATAATGCCGCTCGGTCCGCCGAGCAGCAACGGGGCGAGGAAGTCTCCCAGGCTGAGCACGAAGGCGAATGTCGCACCCGCCAGAACTCCGGGGATGGAAAGCGGAAGCACAACTCGCCAGAAAGTTTGCAGCGGTGAGGCACCAAGATCGTGAGAGGCTTCAATCAGGTTGCGCGGAATATGTTCGAGCGATGCGAAGATCGGCAGAAAAGTGAATGGCGTGTAGATATGAGTGAGCGTGAGCACCACGGCGAATGGGCTGTATAGCAAAAAGTTTAGCGGATGATTTGTGAGATGAACATATTGCAGCAGTGTGTTAAGCACGCCACCGCTGCCGAGAATCGTTTTCCACGCATAGGCGCGAACCAGATAGCTTACCCAAAGTGGAATGATCACTAGCTGATAGAGAAAATCCTTTCTCGCTCCAGCGCCAAAGGAAAGGTAATACGCGAGCGGATAGCCGAGCAGCAGGGAAAAGATTGTCACCCGCGCAGCAATCCACATGGAGCGAAACAAGGTCTGCAGATACACGTTGACGCGAAAGAGCTCACGGTAGTTGTTGAGGGTCCAGGAATGAACGATCGCTTGGGCCGGCGACACCGACCAGAAGCTGTAACAGAACAGCAGAGCGTAGGGCAGCAGGAGAAACAGTGCGACCCAGAGTAGTGGAGGGATCGTGATGGCGGCTCGGTAAGCGCGGGAAAACATTTAATTTCTCTTTTTCAGGTCGTCGGAGTCGCGCACTGGGATGGCATCGGCCGGTGCGAATTCCAGATCGAGATCGCCGTGTCGATTGTCGTAGCTAGCGGTTCGCAGAGAAAGCACCAGGCCGTCAGCGCACTCGGCCTGCAACAGCTCAGTCGCGCCGTGAAAAATTCGTGTGCGAAGTCTGGCGCGAAAATGCACGGCGTTGGCGAGTGCCGTTCCCGCGGCGAAGTGTATGTTTTCAGGACGCAAAGAGAACAGAGCTGGACCGTCTGGCAGATCGACAGGCCATGAAAGCGAGTGGCAGCGGACGATCCCTCCTTTCACTTCGCCACGGAGAAGATTCGTGTGACCGATGAACTGAGCCGTGTAGGCCGTGGCTGGGCGGCTGTAAATTTCGCGCGGAGAAGCCACCTGTTCCAGTTCACCCATACGTAAAAGAGCGATGCGATCCGACATCACCATCGCTTCATCTTGATCGTGGGTCACGAAGACAAAGGAGATGCCGACCTCGCGCTGGAGAGACTTCAATTCGACTTGCATTTGACGCCGCAGGTTGGCGTCGAGCGCGGAGAGCGGTTCATCGAGCAAAAGGAGCCGCGGCCTGTTGACTAAGGCTCGCGCCAAGGCGACGCGCTGTTGCTGGCCGCCGCTGATTTTGGAGGGCTTTGAGCCAGCGTAAGCGGTCATTTTTACCATGGCCAACGCTTGCTGCACGCGAGCGATGATCTCTTCTTTCGGCAACTTGGCCACCCGCAAGCCATAACCGACGTTCTCTTCCACCGTGAGGTGCGGAAATAAGGCATAGTGCTGAAAGACCGTGTTCACACGGCGGCGATATGGCGGCAGAGGATCGAGCCGCTCACCGCCCATAAGGATTTGACCGGAATCGGCACTCTCGAATCCGCCGATGATGCGTAGCAGAGTGGTTTTCCCCGATCCGCTCTCGCCGAGGACAGTGAGGAATTCGCCTTCCGCAATATCGAGAGAGATGTTGCGCAGGACCGGCGTGGGTCCGAACGATTTCGCAACTTCGTGGATGCTGAGGAGGGAGGGGACCGTTCGGACTGTTCCTGGCGCGATCTCGGGCTGAGTGACGCTGGCCATCTTGTTTGCACTCACGAACCGCGAAAGCGAGCCGCTCTCGCCACAGCCGGTGAGATGCCGGCTCGCTACTGCGCTGCCTTCACTTCGTTCCAAATCTCGTTGTACTTAGCGCGGCGTGGCACGTTCTGCCAGAAGTAGATGCGCTTCTGATAATTATTTACATCATCCAGATGCAGGGTTTTGATTTCTTCTGGATTCAGAAATCGTCCTGCTTGCGGATTTGCTGGAACGTAATGCGTCTTCTCACTCACCAGGCTCTGCGTTTTGGCTTCAACCATATATTCCAAAAATTTGTAAGCCAAATCTTTGTTGTCGCTGGCGGAAGTAATCATCAGGTGGTCGATCCAGCCGGTGGTATTTTCTTTCGGAATCGTTTCTGCTACCGGAAAGTTCGTCTTCTTTAAATCAGCGGTGTTCAAAGGCCAGCCCATGGCGGCAACGATTTCGTGATTCTGAAATAAATTCGTGAGCTCAGCACCGGTGGCCCATATTTTTCGGATATTAGGCTTCAATTCCAGCAGCTTCTTTTTCACCGTTTCCAGTTGTTCGTCGCTGAGATTGTAGAGTTGACTCGGATCCGGTTTGTCGTAACCGAGCACTTGCGCTGCCATGTAGACGGTTGATAGATCATCCCAAACAGAAATCTTGCCGCGGTATTTCGTGTCCCAGAAAACGTTCCAGGTATCGGGCGGCCGTGAGAAAGCTGTGATGTCATAGATCATGGGATTGGGTCCCCAGGTGAAAGGCACGCCAAAGACTTGACCATTCACGCGCACCAGCGGCAAAGAAGTGAGCTGCGGTGAAAGCTCTTCGTAGGCTGGAATTTTGGCCAGATCGAGAGGAAGCGCCAATCCCGCCGCTGCGATCGAAGTTGCCACGTCACTCGACGGAGAAATTACGTCGTAATTCCCGGCGCTGCCTCCGCGCAGCTTGGCGACGAGTTCGTCGCTCGAGCCCATATAAGACGCAGAAATTTTGCAGCGGTACTGGTCTTCGAAGCCGCGCACAAACGAGGGATCCGCATAACCTTCCCAGACTAAAAGATTAAGACTGGGCGTCTTCTTACCGCACGAGACGAATAGAAGATAGCCGGCGAGAATTGCAGCTATAGCCAAGAGCCGCCGAATCTTCATTTCACCTCCGCTGATGCCCATGTTGCAGAGCGATACACAACTTTGCCGCCTACGATTGTCAAAAGCACTTCGGTCTTGGCGATTTCACTGGGCTTGACTTTGAATAGATCCTGCGAAAGCACGATCAAATCTGCAAGCTTACCCGGCTCAAGTGAACCCTCAGTTTTTTCGCGACGACCAGCGAAAGCAGCGCCCAAGGTATAAGCCGTAATCGTGTCTTCTAAACTAATCCGCTCGCTGGGGACAAATCCGCCCGGAGGATTGCCATCGGTCGTTTGGCGCGTGAGCGCATTCTGCACACCGGGCCAGGGATTCAGCGTGACCACGGGCCAGTCGCTGCCGAATGCCAGCCGCCCGCCGGTGGTTTCGATACTGTGCCATACCCAGGCGCGCTGCGCCCGCTCCGGGCCGACATTGCGCGCCCAGATGTTCAGCGTGTCATCGTCCGGGTAAGCATGCAGAGGCTGAAAGCTGGCTATGACACCTTGTTTGCCGAATCGCGGGACATCTTGCGCTGAAATGGTTTCGATGTGTTCGATTCGCGGACGTGCATCGTTGGTGTGATTGGTTTCTGTGGCATTTTGGTACGCATCGAGCGCCAGCCGCACCGCTTTGTCTCCGATCGCATGAGTAAAAATTTGCAGGCCCCGACGATCAAGTTCTGCCACGGCTTGTGTGTACTTCGCGGGATCCCAAAACAGCTTGCCAGTTTGACTTGGGTCGTCACTATACGGCGCGAGCATGGCCGCGGTGTGCGCTTCGACTACGCCGTCCAGCATGGTCTTAACCACACCGCCAGAAATCCAGTCATCGTGATAAGTGCGACGAGCCTGCTCTATTTTTTCGATCGCGTCCGGAGTCAGCTCTGGCGGGTCGAGAAAGTAGGCAATGTAAAAACGCAAGGTCAACTGGCCGTTGCGGCGCAACTCGTCGTAAAGATCGAGCCACTCGAAATCCTGTCCGGCGCTGTGCACGCGCGAGAGCCCGAATTTGTTGGCTTCGTGGATTCCCAGGCGCAATGCGGCAAGACGCTCTTCACGCGTGGGTTTGGGCATGACTCTGGCGACTAAATCTCCGGCAGACTCTTTCAGCGCGCCGGTGGCCTCGCCTTTCTCATCGCGAACGATCTTCCCATTCGGAGGATCGGGAGTCTCTCGGGTAATTCCGGCCATCTGCAAGGCCTTGCTATTTGCCCAGGAACTATGACCATCAAAGGCGACGAGATACACAGGCCGGGTGGGGACAACATCGTCGAGGATTTTTTTGTCGGGCAGCGCGGAGGGTCCAAAGGTCGGATAAGTCCATCCCATTCCGGTGATCCAGGGTTCTTGGAGATGCGACTCGGCGTACTCTTTCACTCGTTTCTGAATTTCAGCGACCGTCTTCGCGTCATTAAGGTCAACGCGAGTCAGCCCCATTGATCCATCCATGAAATGGATGTGGCAATCCACGAAGCCGGGCAGCACGAGGTGGCCCTGAGCGTCGATGATTCTGGTGGAAGCGCCGCGATATTTTTCGATCTCGTTCTTGGTCCCAACGGCAAGAATTTTCTCTCCGCTGATGGCGAGCGCCTCCGCCGACGGCTGTTGCGGATTCACGGTGTAGATTCTGGCATTCAGGATGATTGTATCGGCGGCATTTGACGGCGGGCTCGCGGCTTGTAGGCTGGCGCAAAGAGAAATAATGATGGCGATCGCCAGCAAGCGGCACAGCGTGCGACGGAACATCTCAGACTTGGCCAAGAGTCACTCTCCTTGCGTCTTCGCGCAGCCGGTCAGAACGTCGGCGGAGTGTTTACCCACAGAACCCAGGTTTCACTGCGGCCTGGATTCTTCCAGCGATGGGGAGTCGCGCTTTCGAAGTAAAAACTATCGCCAGGCCTGAGGCGGTATTCCTCCCCGTCGAGCGAAATATGCAATTGCCCGCGCAAAATGTAGAGAAATTCCTCGCCCTCGTGTGTGTAAGACTCACCGCTGCCGGCCTGGGCAGCGATGCGGAACAGATGTGGCTCCATAACCGTATTGCCCCACGCGAGCAGTTCCATGCGCACGCCCGGCCCAGCTTCCAAAACTTTGCGGCGGTCAGGACGTACCAAGCGGCTGTTCGATTCAGAAGGATCGAAGAAATCAAGAATCTTGGTTTTGTAAAAGCGCGCCAATTTGCGAAGCGTCCCGACGGAGGCACTCATCTGCGAACGCTCGATTGCACTCAGAAATCCCAATGAGATGCCTACTGATTTGGATACTTCTGCGAGAGGCAGCCGGCGCTTTGCGCGCAGTTGGCGGAGGCGAATGCCGATTGCACTGCCCGCCCCATCGGGGCTGGTGCGGACCACGCCCTCGCTCTTGAGCATTTGCACGATCGCCGGAGCATTCAAACCGCGAACTTTGCGGAGAAAGCGGGCCCGCTTGAGTAGCTTGACATCTTCTGGAGAGTAGAGCCGGTACTTGCTGGCCGTGCGTCGTGGACGCGCAAGGCCGAGGCTCTCCCAGGTGCGGATCACAGAAGGAGACACGCCCACCAGACGGGCCACGTCTCCAATTTTCAAGTAAGGTTTGGGATCGGCGGCCGTCATTTTCGAAGCTTGTAATCCGCCCACCCGGCGGGCCTTCGGGTCGATTCGATTTTTTGCTTGACAGTTAGCAGGGAGGTTCTCTAACCTTGCGCGATTATAGCAAGGTTTGTTCAGAGCGCAAGCAGTCGTTTTTAGTATTCAAATTTAGTATTCAAAAAATTCCACCCTTGACCGGGAGGTCCCCCATGCATCCGTCGATGGCGCGCCGTTCGCTAGCTGTGCGGCTTGCGGTTTTTAGCTTGCTCACTCTTCTCGCTTCCCCGGCTCTAGGACAAAGCACGGGCGGCAGGATTCTAGGCCGGGTGGCTGACCCTTCCGGCGCCGTCTTGGCCAACGTGAGTGTACGCATCACAAATCAAGCGACCGGCGTCGCCCGCGACACCAAGACCAACGGGAGCGGCGATTACACCTTCGTAGAAGTTGCGCCCGGTAACTATACGGCGGAGTTCGAGCAGAAGGGTTTCAAGAGGAACGTGCAGAAGGATGTGACGGTCGACGTCAACCAAGTGGTCACATTGAATTCGACCCTGCAAATTGGCGCCACGGCGGAGACAGTGGAGGTGACCTCGGAAGCACCTCTCGTGGACATCACCAGCACACAATTGGGAGCGGTTGTCAACGACCGCTCGGTCAGCCAACTCCCGCTGAACGCCCGCGATACATATCAATTTTTGCAGTTGCAGCCTGGCGTTGTGTCCACGGTGGGATCTGGAAACCAGATCGTTTACGGGAGTGACAAGGCAGGCTCGGTATCAGTCAACGGCGGACGGGGACGCGCAAACAACTTCAGCGTGAACGGTGGGGACGCGAACGATCAGTTCGTAAACCTGCCGACAGTGCAGCCCTCGCCGGACAGCATTCAGGAGTTCCGTGTCCTGACCAATACTTTTGACGCAGAGTACGGGCGCAACTCCGGTTCGGTAGTGAACGTGATCACGAAATCGGGCACCAACGATTTGCACGGAAATGTATATGAGTTTTTTCGAAACACAAAGCTGAACGCCAATCCTTATTGCTTCACGGCTGTAGATGGTATTCCCTGTGACAAGCCACAATTCAATCAGAACCAATTCGGGGGAACATTTGGTGGACCGATCGTCAAGGATCGGACGTTCTTTTTTACTTCGTATGAAGGACGGCGCATTCGCCAGGGGATTCCGTCTTCGCTCGTATTCGTCCCCTCGGCGTCGGAGCGTCCCAGCGCAACTCAGCCCTTTGCTGATTTTTCCTCAGAGTCAACTTTCAGTGGCAGCACTGATGCGAATGCTCTTAACCTGCGGCCGAATTGCACTACAGCACTGGGATCAGCGCCCAACATCCCCACGGATGGGCGATTCTATTCGGACCTCTTCCCAGGTAACATCATTCCCTTGGGCTGCCTCGATCCCACTGCGGTTGACTTGCTCCAGTTTGTTCCAACCCCAGCCAACAACAGCGACAAACTGGTGACTACGCCTGTGCAGCCAGTGCGTGCGGACCAATTTACGGTTCGGCTTGACCACCGCCTTAACAACAAGCAGAACCTCAGTTTTTATTACTATTTCAACGATGATCACCTGGTCTCCCCATTCGCAGTGTTCGAGGCGGCCGGAGCGAATGTGCCCGGTTTCGGGTCCATCGTCAATGAGCGATTTCAGCAGTGGAACATCAGCCACACGTGGAGCATTAGCAACACAACGGTGAACGAGTTCCGCTTCAACTACAATCGTGAAGCGCAGCGGACTTTCCAGCACCCCGTGTTCACAACGACAGTACAGAATTCCTGTCCACCAGCACCATCCTGGCTGCTGGCTGCGTTTCCCTCCGGGGTGCCTTGCTTCTCAGACGGCACGCAGGCGAATACCCTGGGCATACATCCCAACCTCGGTCCTCAACACGAAGGACTTCCTTTTATACAGGTGAGCGGTGGATTCACCATTGGCAACAATGGAGAGGGTGAATTGCCTCAGGTGGGGAATTCCTTCCAGTGGTCTGACAATATCAGCAAGGTCGTCGGAAACCACTCGTTTAAGTTCGGTGGAGATGTCCGACGCCAGCGCTTTGACCAGCTTCTGTATTTCGACGTTAACGGCGAGTTCTTTGTTGACGAGACTTCGACCAATAGCACTCTCGGCGATACGGCATTTTCCGACTACATGCTCGGATTTCCCGGTTCGTACGGCCAAGGATCGGCACAGATTGAAAACGTCCGCAGTACCGGGCTGTATCTATTTGCACAGGATAGCTGGAAGATCAAACCAAATCTGACGCTCAACTACGGTCTGCGCTGGGAGCTCAACACTCCTATCGCGGACGCAAGCAAGCACGTGCAGACCTTCCGGCCTGGGGCGCAGACAAAAATTTACCCATGTAAACTCGATCCCAATATCGACGCCTCGTTGGTGGCGCAGTACGGAAGTACGGATTGCAGTCCGACCGGCCCCGCTGGCGCGGTGTTCCCAACCGGCTTGGTTGTGCCTGGAGACCCAGGCGTGCCGAACGCTCTGACCCAGACATACTACAAAGCTTTTGCTCCGCGAATCGGATTGGCGTGGAGCCCGGGAAACTCGGGTAAGACAAGCATCCGCGCTGGTTGGGGATTGTTCTATAACCCGATTGAGCAGCTTGTCCTGGAACAATTCAGTGCTGAGCCGCCCTTCGGTGGAAGCACGTTTCCCTTCAATACCGGGTTCAACACTCCCTTTCAGGACCAGGGCGGGGGCTTCACTTATCCCAATCCATTCGGCCTGAGTCAGCTGGGCGGCGTCAACGGCATCCTGAATCCGACACGCGGACAGCCAACAGACTGGGCAATGTTCCGACCAAACACATTGTTCGGACAATTTCAGCCGCACATGCGCAGCCAGTATTCGGCCCAATACAACCTCACCATCCAGCGCCAGTTGACGAACGATATGAAACTCGAGGTCGGTTATGTCGGGTCGCAAGGACATCGGCTTTTGGCCACGCACGATATCAACTTCGGAAATCCCCAGACCTGTCTGGATATTAACGACATCCTCGGACCATTAACTTGCGGTCCGTACTTCTCTGACAGTGAGTTCATTATTCCGGCAGGATCAGTTACCGGTCCGAATGGGTTGCATCTTCCATACGGACCAAACGGGCCAAGTGTCATTCCTCCGAACACTACACTCGCGAACGACGTTACACTTGTAGGCCTTCGTCGGTACTCCTCGCCCCAGTGTGATCCTCTAAGTCCAACTGCAGCTGGCTGCCCGATAGATGGTATTCCCGTGTTCAGCAGCATCTTCGCTCAGGACACCATTGCCAACTCGGCCTATAACTCATTGCAGGCATCGCTCGACAAGCGCTTTGGTAAGGGCCTGCAGTTCACCGCCGCATACACTTTCAGCAAGTCCTTCGACCAGGCCTCGAGCTTTGAAGGCATTCTCAATCCGATTGATCCTCGCATCAGTCGTTCGTTATCAGCGTTCGACGCCCGCCACCGCATTGTTCTCAGCTACTACTGGGAACTGCCTTTTCGAAAATTCACCGGAGCCACTGGCAAGTTGCTCAACGGCTGGGCCGTTTCTGGTATTACTGCCTTCCAGACAGGGTTCCCCATTCGCATATCGACTGTGGCAGATAACGAGCTGATGTACAGCTTCGATTTCGAATTGCCAGGTGAGCCTGCGCAGCTTGCCCCGTTCCGTACCATGAAACCGCAGTCGAACGCTAACTATTACTTCGACCCCAACAGCTTCACGGACAATGCCACCGATGACAGTGCTCCGCCCTGCAGCGCGGGGGCGCAATTCGAATGTTTTGAGCCGTCCCTGTTGGGGACACTTGGAACCGCGAAACGTACGATCTGCTGCGGGCCGCATCTCAGCAACACTGATTTTGCGATCCTTAAGACAATTCCGATAACCGAAAGCACCCACGTTGATTTCCGTGCTGAGTTCTTCAACATCTTCAACCATACACAGTTCTTCAATCCTGACGGCAATGTTTCTGACGGGTCGCAGTTTGGGCAGATTACGCAGGTTCGCGACCCGCGGCTTGTACAATTTGCAGTGAAGCTTTTCTTCTAGCTGACCCCGGGCG
>DAIMDJ010000031.1:7820-13088 GCA_036725905.1 Terriglobales bacterium | reverse complement strand
CAGACTTTGGGGCTAACGCGCTGAGGGGACAGGAAGTGAAGACGGTCAGGCCGTCAACGGTTCGCGGCATCAGCGCGCAGCGCGTGGCTCGCGCGGTGTTGCAGGGATATATGAAGCAGAAGCGTGAAGTGATCGTTCCTTGGATTATGCATCCGGTAGTTAAGCTGTATCAACTATTTCCGGCGTTGGTGGAATGGGGAATGGTGAGGACGGCACACAGAACGGAGTGAATTGGCAGATCTTGGATTGCAGATCGGAGACTTAGAGAACTTGGCAACCGGCAATTGAAATTATCCGAGTTCGGCCAGCATTTCTTCCATCTCAGATTCTGCGTGGGCGTTGCCTGTGCGTTTGGCTGAAGAAATTCCATCGACTAGCATCTTCTTTGCTTCATCGCTCCGTCCTGATCGAGTGAGAGTCTGTGCAGCCATAAAGTAGCCGGCCGTATAGTCAGGATTGGTGGCAAGCAGTTTCTTGAATTCGTCCAATGCGCGCTCAACATCGCCGGCATTCGAGTATTCCATTGCCAAGCCGTAGCGAGCGAAGGGGTCGGCGGGGTTCTGGGAAAGAATTTCGTTTAGCAATGCCATTCGATCCATAGCGGATTCTCGCGTTTTATTTTCAGTACTGAGATTACTACACCATTGGCGAGCCGTCGTCTTCATGAGTACAATGGCGCATCCTGCAAAAACTAGGAGATGCAAATTTTTGGCATGCCCGTTTTTCTTTCCTGAACAAAAACTAGATGATGGCCGCTGGCCCCATCCGGCGCGGCTTCCCTTGGGAACTGGATGGTCTGGGCAATGCTGTGCTCCGGGCTACCAAGGGGGAAAACCTGGCGTTGAAGAACTCCATCAATTCTGCAATTTGGGATATGCGACCGGTTGTCGGCGCTTCCCAAAGGAGCGTTCATCCGATGCGGTTCGGTTTTCGGTGGCGCGCGACTGCGGAGATCGGGTCGTACTCTTTTGCGTATTCGAACTAGCCCATCGCCCAGCCGGGCACGGCAATTTGGAATACGACTGCTCCAGCGGTAAATGGCTCTTTCCACATCCTGATGCCCGCATTCAGCAGATGGCGCAGTGCTATCTGGAGTCGTACATGCTGAAGCGTTCAAGCCGACAAGTTCTCACTTCGATTGCAAGCGCTTCGAGTGCCAATGACTGATAAAGACGACCTGATGATGCCCCGGCCGGTGCGTGATTCGCAGTCGGAAATGGCCGAGATTGTGCTTCCGAACGATGCAAATCCTCTGGGCGCCCTACTCGGTGGACGCCTGATGCACTGGATCGACCTGGCTGGCGCGATGGCCGCCCACCGCCATTCGAGAAATTATGTTGTGACTGCAGCCATCGATCATCTGGATTTTTGGACACCGGTTCACGTGGGCGATCTTGTAATCCTGCGCTCCTCCGTGAATCGTGTGTTCCACACGTCGATGGAAGTCGGCGTGAAGGTATTCGTCGAGAACTATCTGCTTGATCAATGCCAGCATGTCAGCTCCGCCTACCTCACGTTTGTAGCAATCGATGCCGGTGGGCGGCACGTGCCGGTTCCAGCGGTGATCCCCGAGACCGACGAGCAGAGACGCCGTTATGAGGATGCGGGACGAAGACGGGACATCCGCCGGGATGAACTGGAACGACGGCACCTGAGCCGAGGGTAAAGACTTCAAGGGCGTTGTAGACTCCGACAATGGCTCCCCCCGCAACTAAACACCCGCGTATAATTGCCTTAAAACAGGCTTCGGAAAGGTACTTGCTTGAGTTCTCCTAATCCCCCGCGCCCCAGCCAGCAACCGCCTTCTCCGCAGCCTCTGCCCGGAGTGGAAACAATTATCGCGGTAGGCTCCGGAAAGGGCGGCGTGGGCAAAACTACGCTGGCAGTTAACCTGGCGATCGCGTTGGCGAAGCTTGGCCATAAAGTAGGCCTGCTCGATGCCGACGTCTACGGCCCAAACGTGCCCCTCATGCTGGGAACCAGCGCTCAGCCTAAGGTCCTGGCAGATAACCGGATTGTGCCGCTCGAGGCTCATGGGCTGAAGGTCATTTCCGTCGGTTTTCTCAACCCAGGTGATAAGCCGCTGATCTGGCGGGGGCCGATGCTGCATTCCATCATCAAGCAATTTCTAGGCTCGGTAGAATGGGGTCAGCTTGATTATCTCGTGGTTGACTTGCCTCCGGGGACGGGCGATGTGGCGCTCTCGCTCATTCAGACTGTGCCGCTCACCGGGGCAATCGTGGTTTCGACGCCCTCCGACGTTGCGCTTCAAGACGCGCGAAAGGCGATCGAAATGTTCAGGCAGATGAAGGTAGATGTCGTGGGCATGGTGGAAAACATGAGCTACTTCGTTTGCCCTCATTGCGGCCAGCAGACGGATATTTTCTCGCGCGGCGGCGCGGAGAAGACTGCGGCTCAGTTTGGCGTCGCTTATTTAGGCGACGTGCAATTGGATCCAGATATTCGGAAGGCGGGCGACACTGGGCAGCCTGCGGTGCTTGCCGGTGAAGATGCCGTACACGCCAAATCGCTTTATGAATTCGCACGGAAGGTCGCGGCACGGGTGGATGAGATCAAATCGAGCGCGGCAGAAAGCGTGATCCACATCCAGTAGTGGTGGCCGGTCTCCTACGCCGATACTTCCAGTTTCGCGCGCATCTCCTGGGCCAATTCGTAAACTGCACGCATTTTGGCTTCGGCAGAGGTTTCAAGATTCGGCGCCTGTAACGCCATTTCACAAGAAAGCAGCAGCGCGGTCACAGTTCCTTTGAGTTCATTGCGCAAGGCTTGCTGGGCGCCTTGCCGAGCGAGTACGGCCTCCTTTTTGCGGCGATACAAGGCCGCTCGAATCTCCCGTATCAGCCGCTCCATCCCGCAGATGGCGAAATTGATGTGGACGGGAATCGCCATCCCGATATGCTCCAGCACAGTTTCACTTTCGTCGGGTTCCGTTTCGAGGAACGACTGGTCGATAACGACTGCGGAAAATTCTTGCGCCCGCAGATGGGCAAGCGCCTGACGAAGCGTGTCGGCAACCTGAGTAGTTTCTCCGGTCGCCTCATGGAGAGCTTTTGCGCAGTCCTGAGCTCGCGCCGAGGGCGTTATGAGCAGAATCATGGCAGTTTAACTAGCACGCGGATAACCACGCTGTTAATGCCAGAACACGCAGTGGTTACGTCAGCCTATGCGTGAGCACCGTTCCATCGCGGGAAACCGATGCGGCTCAAAGCTGATCTTGGGAAGAGTACTCTTTCAGTTTGCGATACAGTGTGGTCTTGCCTATCCCGAGCAGCCGCGCTGCCAATAGTTTGTCCCCATTCAATTGGGTAATCGTATTCAAGATGGTCTGCTTCTCAAGTTCCGCCATCGGCAATATTTTCGTGGTCGTGCCCTCGACTCCAATGGGGATGGTGCCAGGCGCGCTGTGGATGGAGCTCGGCAAATCTGCAACCTGAATCATCGGTCCAGTGGTAAATGCGCAGGCCCGCTCCAGACAGTTCTCAAGTTCGCGCACGTTGCCAGGCCAGTCGTAGGCGAGCAACGCCTTCATTGCCTCATCGCTGACCGAGCGCTCTTGGCCGGACGCTCGCGACAGTCGCTCCAGGAAATGCGCTGCCAGCAGCGGGATGTCCTGACGCCGCTCACGCAGAGGCGGAATCCGCAAACTTAGCACGTTCAGCCGGAAATAGAGATCGCGGCGGAACGTCCCTTGCGCGACCGCCTGTTCGAGATCACGATTGGTCGCCGCCAAAATTCGCACGTTGATGGCAATTCGCCTCGTGCTGCCTACCGGCCGGATTTCCCGCTCCTGAATCGCGCGCAACAGCTTGGCCTGAAGGTCCACTGGTAGCTCACCCACTTCGTCGAGGAAAACAGTACCTCCTTCGGCAATCGCCAGCAAGCCATCGCGGGACTGCACCGCTCCAGTGAAGGCTCCTTTGACATATCCGAAAAGTTCGCTCTCGATCAGCGTCGGGACAAGCGATCCGCAATCCACCGGAATAAATGGCTTGTCTCGGAAGGGTCCCGAAAAATGAATGGACCGCGCCACCATCTCCTTACCGGTTCCGCTTTCGCCCAGGATCAATACGGGGTGGGTGCTTTGTGCCGCCTTGGCGATGATCCGGTAGAGCTTCTCCATTTCCGGCGCTCGCCCTACAATGCTGCCGAAACCTTGCTTAGACTTGATCTTCTCCCGGAGCATGCGGTTTTCGGTTTTGAGTTTCAGATGAGACGAAACCCGCTCCAGCAACAACCTGAGTTCCTCCATACTGAAAGGCTTAGTGACGTAATCGTAAGCGCCATTCTTCATGGCCTGCACCGCGGATTGAACTGTGCCGTAGCCAGTGACGACAATGATGACGACGTCGGGTCGTCGCTCCCGAATCTGGTGCAGAGCTTCCAAACCCCCGGCTCCTGGCAGCTTCAAATCGAGCAGAACGACATCGATGGCATTGCTCTCAAGCACACGATAAGCGTGCTCGGCGGAGTCGGCGATGGAAGTATGAAAACCCAAGGTTTGGGCCACATCCCGACAGACTTCCCGAATGGCGCGTTCATCGTCGACGATCATCAGGTTCAGCAGGTTCGCGCCTTCGATCTGGGGGAGATTAGGGATGGTTGCGATAGCAGTCGTCATTGCGGATCACCTCTTTTTGCAATCAAATTCTCTGGAACTAAGCGGGACTCATCCTCGAGTCGCGGCAGCCGGATGATTACTCGGGTGCCACGACCGGGCGCACTCTGCAGGGTTACGGTCCCCCCATGCTGCTCAACGATTTGGTGCACCGTGCTCAGCCCTAATCCATTGCCATGCCGTTTTGTCGTGAAGAACAGCTCCAAAACACGAGAGCGCGTATCCTCGTCCATGCCCACGCCCGTGTCGGTGACCGTGAGCTCAATGCAGGGAGCAAGTCTCGGCTTGTTGTTGGAGGGCGCCGGAAGCAACTCGACGCCGTTCCGCGTCTGCAAAGTAATTCGGCCGCCGTTGGGCATGGCATCGCGCGAGTTGAGCACGAGGTTGAGGATGATTTGTTGGGCCTGGCCGGGGTCGATTTCCACTTGGCCGAGGCTCTCAGAGAGATCCATCCTTAGTTCAATGTTTTCCCCGATCAGGCGAGTCAAGAGTTCGTGCATGCCAGCAATTACGTGATTAAGTGACTGCGAATGCGCATGCGGAACGCGGTTTCGCGCCACTGCTAGCAATTGCTGAATCAAGTTTGCGCCGTGCTTGCTGGCCGAGCGAATCTCTTCCGCGTGATGGCTCAA
>DAIMDJ010000031.1:6519-7720 GCA_036725905.1 Terriglobales bacterium | reverse complement strand
GCTTCAAAGGCGGCGCTGGCCAGCAACGGATCCGGCGATCCCTCAGCCTGAATTTGTGGGAATGCGCTCATGGCCTGCCAATCCTTCCGATGGATTGCTTGCTACTCGAAAGCATTAGCCGCGAGGGGCGTTTTGGGAAAGACCGGAACGGGCACAGACGAGGTGTCGAAAGGTCGATGGCTTCCCGGATCGGGAAGCTCGCAACCGCCGCGCGCTTTTCCGCACTCCCCATTTCGGGAAGTTTAGGATCGATGCGGGCTTGTTCTTAAGGACCGATGTCACAACGAAATGTGATGAGAGAACTTTCCTGTGATTCGGCTGTGCAGAAAAAATGGACGCGAGTTTTCGCGTCCAAAAGGACAAGGAAGAGAAGTGGAGTTGGGAAAGATCAGTTGAGCATGGATGCAGCCTGAGTAAGCCGGAAGGTCAGGCGCCGCTCGGCTGCGAATCCCACATCTTTTTTGCCAGTTGCGTAGGCGGTACCCGTGCCGCCCGCCGCACCGATGGTGGTGCCGATCAGAGCGCCTTTGCCGCCGCCTGCTAGTCCGCCGATGAGAGCACCTGCGGCTGCTCCGCCGCCAATCATTTCCAGGTTGCGCTTCTCATGCGAGCCGCCCTTCACAAAAATACTGGAGGTCTGTATGGGCAACAACTTCGCATCTATTGAAATTGCGGTGAGGGTCAGGCGCAAGTAGCCGGGGTCTTGAAGATTGCCCGAAGCCTTGGCCTCAACCACCTTGCCAGTTACGGTTGCACCACGCGGGGCAACCGCCTGTCCATTGATTACGACAGGCTCATCGAGCGCCGCTTCAAATGAGTCGCCAGATTGAGAGCTGGCACTGGAAACTGAGGACTGCAGACGTATTGCGATCGGAGTCCCCGCCGGAATCGAAGCTGGAAGCAGAGAGGCAGTCGGCGACACACCTTTCTTATCCGCAGGGCGGTCGAACGGCATTTGTTGCTCAGTTCCGGAATTGTCCGAAGCTGCCGGGCCAGATTGTCGCGAGCAGCCTGCCAGAACTAACGTTAGCAAGAGCAACATGGACCCAATGCTGAAAATTATCCGTCGGTAGGGCTTCATTCGAGCAATCCTCCATCTGATTCCTGTACAGAAACAAGTCGCAAGGGGAGTACCAACAATAAGCCCATCTGAATCAATGACTTAATTTCATCTGCTGCGGCACGGGAGTGTACTTTTTGC
>DAIMDJ010000031.1:0-6419 GCA_036725905.1 Terriglobales bacterium | reverse complement strand
AGGGCTGGCCGGATCGCATCTCCGAGTTATCCGTCTCCGCGTCAACTTGCAGACGTGACAAGAAGCCGAAATAATGGAATAACATGTCGTCAGTTCTATGAACGTTTCTCCTATGAATCAGGAAAAAATACTGATCGTTGAAGACGAAGAAAATGAGAGAACCGGTCTGGCCGAATTGGTTTCCGCTTGGGGCTATCGCGCCGAGACTGCCAGGGATGGCGCGGAGGGTTTAGACAAGGTCACTAGCTGGGCGCCCTCAATCGTCGTCACAGATCTGAAAATGCCGCGCATGGGCGGTCTGGAATTGCTCGAACGGCTGGCCACAGACTCGCAAACTATGGCGGTCATCGTTGTCACTGCCCAAGGCACAATTGATAGCGCGGTGCAGGCCATGCGGATGGGTGCGTACGACTACATCACGAAGCCGATTGACACGAACCGGCTGCGGACAATTCTTCAGAACGCTTCCGCATTGCTGGGAACAAAAGCCGAAAACGAAGCCATGCGCCGCAAACTGCGTGATGCCGGCTCGCTAGGCAGCCTGGTGGGAGCCTCCAAAAAGATGCAGGAGATCTTCCGTCTCATCGAGATGGTTGCACCAAGTACTGCCTCAGTGCTGATCACTGGGGCGAGTGGTACCGGCAAAGAGCTTGTCGCCCGCACGGTTCACGAGCTCAGCCCGCGTCGTGGCAAGTCGTTCATACCGATCAACTGCGCCGCGATCCCGGAGACCTTGATTGAAAGCGAAGTCTTTGGTCATGAAAAAGGCGCTTTTACGGGAGCGCTGGAGCGCCGGATCGGATGCTTCGAGCTGGCTGAAGGCGGAACCCTGCTGCTCGATGAAATCGGCGAGATGCCGATCGCCACTCAGGCCAAGCTGTTGCGCGTCCTGGAGGACCGCAAGCTACGGCGTTTGGGAAGTAAGGTCGAGACCACGGTCGATGTTCGCGTGCTTGCGGCAACCAACAAGGTACCGGAAGAAGCGGTCGCTCACGGCGAACTTCGCAACGATCTTTACTATCGTTTGAACGTGTTCAACATTCACATGCCATTGTTGCGCGAACACAGGGAAGACATCCCCGAGCTGGTGCAGTCGGTTTTGGCAGATATGAATCTCAAGCACGGGCGCAAAGTTGCCGGTGTGAGCGAAGCGGTTTTGAATCTATTTCGCAATTATTCATGGCAGGGGAATGTTCGCGAATTGCGGAACACCCTGGAACGGGCGGTAATCGTCTGCGACGGGCCTGTTGTGGAAACCAAGCATCTGCCGCCGAATTTCGGCCAGACCGCGATTCGTACTTCGGCTGAAGATCCTGACGCAGTGCGCCTGGGCGTGGGAACAACGGTTGAGGAAGCCGAGAAGTTGTTGATCCTGAAGACCCTCGAAGCGACAAATAATAATAAGACCCGAGCGGCTGAGATACTCGGAATTAGCCTGAAAACCCTGCATAATAAGCTTAAGGAGTACGGCAGCGGGACCGCTGATGGAGCTACAGGGCAACAGGAAAGCCCCGGCTACTGATCCAATCACCATAGGCTTGCTGTGAGGACCAGGTACCGCAGCGCAAGCCGCTTCATCGTTACACCATGCGCCGGAGAACTACTATCGTGCTTGCCATCACCTTTATGGTGGCGACACTGGTGTGCGCTTTTTCTTATATCTATATCTCTCAATTACTGCGGCAAAGAGTCGTGACCGCGCATGAGACCGCCGCTTACCTGGATACGCAGCTCGCGTATCTGGCCTCGAACGCAGCTCCGGACCTGACCAGCACACGCGTCGACACCAATGACCCGGAAGCGGTGCGCCGAGCTGTTATTTATTATCTGGGGACCGACCGTGATCTGAACACGATGATGGATTCGATCGTGGGCAGCGTCCCCATTATTTACGACGCGGCGATCGTCGACGCTGATGGCAACGCGATTCTGCACACCGATCCTGACCTGAATGGGAAGCCGGTTCCTAACCGCCCAGACTTTCAGCAAGTGGTGGACGCGAATTTCCGCCAGCAGCTCAAGCTGCTTTATAACTCTCCCACCGTCTACGACGTCCGCGTGCCACTGCAACTGAACGGCGAGCCTTTCGGCAGCATTCGTGTGGGAGTCTCGACGGTATTCCTGAAAAATGAACTCACGCCGCGCTTGCAGCACGCGGTCATTTTCTTCGCAGCCGCCATTCTTTTTTCGCTGGTCCTAGCAGCGGGGCTCTCCCACATCGCTCTCGGGCCGCTGGAGCGTATCAGCCGGAGTCTCGACAGCGTCACCGCGGGCGATGCCGAACCTGTGGCTGAACCGGAAAAGAGCAGTGACGAGTATGGCCTGGTGACGTTGAAGATCGCCCATTTGGGACGCCAAATGCGCGATGCCAAAGAGATCTTCTCTGCCCTTAAGGATAACGTCGATCAAATCATGGCCAATCTTCAGGATGGCTTGATGCTGTTCACCGGCGACGCGCGCGTGGTGCTGGTGAGCGCTTCAGTCGAGCGCTTCCTTGGACGTCCTCGGGGGGATTTGCTGGGCCGCACCGTGAAAGAGATATTTTCTCCAGACTCGGTGTTTGGACTGGCTGTACTCGAAGGTTTCCGGCAGCGGACGGCGGTAATGCAACGCGAGTTTGAATCGCCCAACGGGAAACGTGTGCAGGTTTCGCTCGACTTTATTCAGCAAGAAGGAGGAGAGCAAATTGGGGCGCTGCTAACCATGCGCGATGCCGAGTCGGTGCGCAAGATTGAAGATGAAATCGAAATGTCACGGCGGCTCTCCGCCAGTGGGCGGCTGACCCGCGGGGTTGCGCACGAAGTGAAGAATCCGATTAATGCCATCGTGCTGCATTTGCAACTGCTGCAGAACAAGCTTCAGCAGACTGACCCCGATACGCTTCGGCACATGGATATTATTGGCAACGAGATTCACCGTCTGGATCGCGTGGTGCAGATTCTGGTGGACTTCACGCGCCCGCGCGATCTGCACTTGGAAGAAGCCGACTTGCGGGAGTTGCTTGAAGATGTAGCGACACTGGCCGCTCCGGACGCGGCACAGCATAGTGTCGCACTAACGCGTGAGTTGCCTCCAGATCCATTATCTGTCAAGGTCGATACGGATTTCATGAAGCAGGCAATCCTCAACGTGGTACTCAATGGCGTGCAAGCGATGCCGCAGGGCGGAACACTGGCAATTTCAGCGCGGCGAGAGGACGAAGTCGTCATAACGGAAATTCGTGATCAAGGCGGGGGCATCCCTCACGAGATTCAGGACAAGATTTTCGAGCTCTATTTCACGACTAAAAAGGGAGGGAGCGGAATAGGGCTGGCACAGACGTATCAGATTCTGCAATGGCATTACGGATCGGTGGATTTTGAATCGCTGGATGGGCAGGGGGCCATTTTCCGCTTACGACTCCCAGTGGCGGAGACACGTGCCGAGTCTCTAAAGGAAGCGGCGATTCGCACCTAGACTAGAATCAGCTTTAGCCGAGAAAGAGATTTGCGTAAACCGCCCAGAGTGATCCGGGCATCAAAGAACTGTCATGCCTCTGGCCAATATTTTCCTGCTATGTGCGCTGGCTTTCTCGGGTATGCAGTCTATTCGTGTGTTTTTTCAAGAGAGTCAGCCGCAGGAAGCAAGTCCTAAGCCGGACCAGGCGCAGGAAGCTCCAAAGGCGGCACAAACGGAACCAAGCAAACCCGAGCAGTCAACGCCGCCAGCCCCGGATCAGCAGACGCAGAGTCCGCCCGCAGCGTCAGAGCCGCCACAGCCTCCTCCAGCTGAACCTGCTGCCGGATCGACGGAAAAGAAATCTACCGCAGCTACCACGCCGGGGGAGAAACAATCTTCAGGTGCGACGAAAAGCACTCCGTCTGGAGGAAAATGCAAGTCACCAAGTTCGGGGCCCAGAAAAAGAATTGTCCGCCGTGGCAGTACAACTGATCCAACCATCCAGTTTTCTCCCGGCCTCACGCAGCAACAGGCCTCTGCGCAGCGGCAGAATACTAGCCAACTTCTAGCCAGCACCGATGCGAACCTGAGGAAGATTTCCAATCGGCAGCTAACTCCCGCACAGCAGGACGCACTGAATCAGATTCGCAGATATATGGAACAAGCGAAGACAGCCGATGCATCTGGCGACTTGCAACGCGCGCACAACCTTGCTTTCAAGGCACGGCAGCTTTCTGATGAGCTTCTGCAGAAATAGGGGCAGGGAGGGTGTCCGCCCAGCGGCTGGCAAACACAGGCCTTTACGTGTGATGATTCTACTTCCCCTTTGCTCTTGCTGCGTTCACTTTCGCCAACAGATCTTGCGATGGTTGCTGGACTGGTCCGGAAATTCTCGCCGCTTCTGAGAGCACATCGCGAGCTTCGTTAATACGATTTAGTTTTGCATACGCGAATCCCAGGCGGTACATTGCAATCGCATACTGCTGATCGTCTTGTCCCTTGAGCAGCGTGGATGCGGTCTTCAATTCGGGAATTGCACCTGTGGTCTTGTCCTGCTTCATGTAAGCGTATCCAAGCGTCGCGTGTGCCATGCCTGCTGAAAGTTTGCGGGAGCGGTCCGCGTCGGGGGCATCAGCCTTCGCGACTAGGATTGCCTTTTGCGAATACGTAACCGACTTACCCACACTCCCCGGCTTGGGGTCATCCACATACGTATTAGCCAAAAGCAGCAGTGCCGGCAAGCTGTTGGGATTGGCGGCCAAAGTTTTCTCTCCAAAAGAAATCAGTCGGGACGTGTCCTTCAGTTCAGAGAGCGAGACCATCGCGTATGAGGTCACCTGCTCTTCGAAACGAGAATTGGGAAAAGCCGGAGTGAAGCGCTCGATATACGACATGCGGCTCTTAGCGTCATTTTCGCCGGCGATCACGTTGTATGCGGCGGCTTCCAAAAACTCGTACGAATTCTTGCTGGCATTCTTTTCTTCTTCAATACGGCTGGCAAAATCCTGATCGCTCAATTCTGCCGGTTTGGTTTGTTTGCCGATCGAGTTGTAAGCTTCCCCGCCACGTACCGAATAATCCATTGTCTTAGCGTTGTTCTTCATCTGCTGCGCAACGCCTACCTGCGACACGAGGATGTCGAGGTTATGCGGAGCGCTGACGAGCGCCTTGTCGCCGTAATCGAGCGACTTTTGCAAATCGCCTGCGCCCTGGTAGTACTGCGAGAGCTGCCAATTTCCATATGCAACCGCAGCCGGATTCGACGAAAACTTCTGCACGAACTCTTCATACATGGTCGCTTTCTTCTGGGCATCCTCTTCTTTTGAGATGGCCTGTAATCCCTGGTCTTCGGGCGTGCCCGCCGGGATCACGATTTTTTCCAGTTGGGCGAACGCAGAAAGCACCAGACAAGCAAAGATAATTAGCGAACGTGGAAAGTAATTTCGGTTCATGGGGCACCTCCGACGCTTTGTGGGCGAATCGTATCTCCGTTTGCGAGGGCATGCAAGTGCGCTGGCCACGTTGAGCACGTTCCGCGCGCGTGGCAGAAAAGTGCCTTCTCCTATAGTCTGGGCCAATGCAGGAAGGCAACGAGAGGGCTTCGCTCGCGGCGGTGGCAGAGCGTTCCCCTCGGCCGCGGCCAACACAGACTCGCAGCTCGTGGCGGCATTCCATCTGGTTCATTGTCCTGATTGCGTTTCTGTTGCGCCTGGCGGTCATCACGATAGGGCATACTTACCAAATCACCCCGCGCCGGGATCACTTTCAGTACGGCTGGGAGATGGGCCGGCTCGCGCGCTCGATTGCAATTGGGCAGGGCTTCAGTTCTCCCACCGATGTGCCTAGCGGACCAAGCGCCTGGGCGCCACCGCTATATCCGTATCTGCTGGCCGAAGTCTTCAAACTGTTCGGGGTTTATAGCGCCCTTTCTGCATGGGTGATCCTTACTTTCAACAGCGTCTTTTCGGTGCTTACATGTCTAACGCTGTACCGGATTGGCGAAAGAGTCTACGGCGCCGCGGTGGGTCGCGCCGCCGCATGGACTTGGGCATTATTTCCTTACGCAATTTATTGGCCCACACGCGTCGTTTGGGAAACGAGCCTTACCGCATTTTTGCTGAGTCTGGCGCTCCTGTTCACCTTACGCATGGCGGAGGATCTGCAGGACGGAGGAGCAGACACGCACCCACATCGTGCATGGATTCTCTTCGGCTTTCTTTGGGGTCTGATCGCGGTGACGAATACGGCAGTCATCTCCATGATGCCATTCTGCTTGCTTTGGCTGCTGTATCGATCTTCCTGGCGTGTGCAGCTCACAGGTGCTGCGATGTGTGTGCTAGCTGCATTTTTGGTGATGAGCCCCTGGCTGATCCGCAACTACTCGGTCTTCGGCAAGTTCATCTTCATTCGCGACAATCTTCCGCTCGAAATGCATATGGCCAATAACGAGCGTTCTGCCGGCCTATGGACGCGCGCCGAGC
>DAIMDJ010000030.1:1987-13111 GCA_036725905.1 Terriglobales bacterium | reverse complement strand
CGCCAGTCTGCGCCGCAGGCTCATCGTCATCCCAAGGGGAAACTGGTGGGCCGGTGTCGTGTAAATCAGTTTCGGACCCGGCCACCGCTCTTCGCCGCGCTCAACGTCCAAGCCTTCGGCATCAACCGGCACCGGGCAAATTTTCCCTCCCACCGCCCAGAACACGATCGCGGCGCCCGGATACCCAGGTTCCTCCAACCACACACGATCGTCGCGATCAAGCAGCAAATGCGCCGCGCGTTCCAGCGCCTCCTGCACGCCAGAAATGATGAGTACCTGGTCGGCCGAGCATTTCACTCCCCGTGATGTGTTCAGATACTCAGCAACCGCGTGACGCAACGGTCGGTAGCCCAGAGCGTCGCCTCCGGCCAGCAATTGCGCCGACGCGCGGCGCAACCGCCGCGCCGCGACCTGCGCCCACAGCGAGACGGGAAACGCATCAAGCGCCGCTTGATTCGCCCGAAAGGCACGAGTTCGGCCCAGTGCGCCAGCGGTGAAAAGTTTTAGACGCCGCGCATACGCTGACCATCTGACGCGTTTCGTATGCGCAGTTCCTGCCGGAGCGCTTCTTCCGACCTGCAAAAGCTCGTCCGGAAGCACCTCGCTGACGTAGGTTCCCGCGCCGATCTTTCCCTCAACGTAGCCTTCGGACTTTAGCTGCTCGAAAGCGGCAACCACTGTGGACCGGGACAGACCGTACTGGTGGGCAAGATCGCGCGTCGCGGGAAGCCGCGCTGCGGGCTTCAGCCTCCCCTCAAGAATCGCTGAACGCAATTCCTCGTAGAACCATCGGTAGAGCGGAGTTCCCCCCCGGGCCGCGGGTAGACTTAACGGCAGAGCAGTGGCCTGTTTCGGCATAATGAAGTGGTATGGACAGAATAGCGTAAATGGACCTTTTAGCAAGTCCAATCGGAAGTTAGCCTGATAGGGACGTTCTTACCCTTGTCATTCCGAGCGGAGCGAGGAATCTGCCTTTTTCTCAAGCGACTTGCAAATTCTTGGTGTCGCTCTAGAACGAACAAAGGAGGGGAGAAAATCTCATGCAAAACAACGGAAGCCCAACCAGCCTGCGTCTGAAAACCGGATTGGCCGAGATGCTCAAAGGCGGCGTCATCATGGACGTCACCAACGCCGAGCAGGCCACCATCGCCGAAAGAGCTGGCGCAGTCGCCGTCATGGCGCTCGAGCGTGTGCCCGCGCAGATTCGCGCCGAAGGCGGCGTAGCCCGTATGGCAGCGCCGAAAAAAATTCGCGAAATTATGGCGGCGGTTTCCATCCCTGTGATGGCTAAGTGCCGCATCGGGCATTTTGCGGAAGCCCAAATACTCCAGGAACTCGGCGTCGACTACGTCGACGAATCCGAGGTGCTCACGCCCGCCGACGAAGCCCACCACGTCGACAAGCACGCCTTCAAAGTTCCGTTTGTGTGCGGCGCTCGCAATCTGGGCGAAGCCTTGCGTCGGATCGCCGAAGGCGCCGCCATGATCCGTACTAAGGGCGAAGCTGGCACCGGAGACGTGGTCCACGCCGTCAAGCACATTCGCCAGATCGTACGAGAGATGAAAATTCTCACGGTGCTTGGCGAAGAAGAACTTTACGCCAAAGCCAAAGAGCACCAGGCACCCTACGAATTGGTGAAGATGGTCGCGAAAGAAGGGAAGCTGCCGGTGCCGAATTTCTCCGCTGGTGGAATTGCCACACCCGCTGATGCGTCGCTAGTGATGCAGCTTGGCGCAGAAGCCGTGTTCGTCGGCTCGGGAATCTTCATGAAGGATTCCACTACTTTCGCTCCTCCTGAGGAAGCTGAGAAACGCGCACGGGCCATCGTGAAAGCGGCCACGCACTTCAACGATCCTAAAGTATTACTTGAAGTCAGCGAAGACCTCACCGGCGCGATGAAAGGCCTGGCCGTCGCGGCGCTCGACGAAGCGCACATGCTGCAAACCAGAGGTTGGTAAAAAAGTTCTTACCACAGAGATCACACAGGTAGTCGCGCTGTGCATCCTCTGTGCCCTCTGTGGTCGTTGTTTTTTATGAAAATCGGGGTTCTAGCCCTGCAGGGCGATTTCGACGCGCACCGCAAACGGCTCGAGGAGCTAGGCGCCGAAGTTGTGCTCGTCAAGAAACCCGAGCAATTGGACGAGATCGACGGCCTCATCATCCCCGGCGGCGAATCCAGCACCTTCCTCAAGCTGCTCGGAGAAGCTGGATTCGAAAAGCTCAAACAGTTCGTGCGCGTGAAGCCAACCTTCGGCACCTGCGCCGGCGCCATCCTGCTGGCCAGTGAAGTAGAAAATCCCCGGCAAACCGGACTCGGCGCCTTGGACATCAGCATTCGCCGCAACGCCTATGGACGACAGATCGACAGCTCCATTCGTGAAGGCACCTTCGCCGGTTCTCCCACCGAGATGGTTTTCATCCGCGCACCAAAAATCGAGCGCGTAGGGCAAGACGTAGAAGTCATCGCCACCGAGCGCAAAGATAAAGATCCCGTCGCCGTGCGCCAGGGAAAGATCATGGCCGCAACCTTCCATCCCGAGCTCTCCGACGACCCGCGTGTTCACCAGGCGTTTCTCGACCTGGTCTCCAACGGAAGCCGATCCTAGCTGACACGTGAAAGTGACGCACAGCGGTCTGAGCGAGCAACCGATCGCGCGCAAAGACTACAGCGGCGGCTGGCCCGGCGTGCTCGAGCTGCTGCAGAAATACTGCGAGCAGAAGTAGTCCGCGCTTGCGATGCATTATCCCGAATCGCGGCTGTCTTGTGCGACCGTTATCGAAATCGGGTAGGTCAGCCGCGTCAGGGGTCATGGGGTCCGTTGCGGGGCTGCCGTCTTAGGGCCGAAAGTGTCGCCTATTCCGCTGGCAGGCTCGACCGATACGGCGGTACGCCTTTGCAACTCGCCTGGATTTTGTGACATTGTTCGGGAAGAAGTTCCAGGAACTGAAAACCATAACGATGCCCCAGGCAATTTCTGACTATCGCGCTCAATTCCAGCGGGCCTGTGGGTAGATCAAGTTCCAGTTCAACCTGCTGTCCCGCCTCAAATTCCCCTCGCAAATAAGCGGAAACTCCACCTTCACTGATTTCCACAGTCATTCCTTGCGAACGGATGACCCGATCTGGACATTTCGCGTGCGCTCTGATTGACGTCACCAACGCGTATCGTGGGCGTGTCCTGCGCTCTGATTGACCTTGAGAGCGCGAATTCTCGGCGACAGGCTTGGTTGACATCGTCTCTCTTGGATGTCGGCAACATGCAGTTTTACTTTAGGGTAATTTCGTGCTTGTCAAAAATCGCTGGTGCAGAAGATGCTAAAGACCCCGTACTGGCGGGATTTGCTTCCTTATCTCCTGGGGACTTGGCGAAATTGAAACTCAGTCGCTACCCCCAATCCAAGTTGACTCTGCCGGAAGGCTGTGCGCTATACTGAGCCGCGTATGCAAGCCCCGTCTCTTGCCTTCTTTTCGCCCAAAACAGCAGGGTTTCTGTTTCCATCCAACATTCCGGGATATGCCGCCATTGAGTATGGACCGCGCAAGGATCCTCGGCCTGAGGCTGCCAAAAAACGGGGTCGCTCTACTCGAACGATTTCTGGCAGCAGAGTCATCCTCTTTGGCCGTATCCGGGAGCTCGCTCTTTACCGGGCGGAAGTGCTGCGCGATCGTGGGTTCAGTGTGACAATTCCTCGCGATAACCAGGAGGCGCTGAAGATTATCAGGCACGGAGACTTCGACATTGCGGTGCTTAGTTACACACTCCCCAGCGATACCGTTCAACAAATTGCGGAATTAGTGCGTGAGTATCGCCCCGACTGCCCTCTGATCGCCATTTCGGAAACTGGACGAGTTGATCGCAGGGTCGACCCCGATGAAACTGTCATTGCCGATGACGGTCCGCCCGCGTTGCTTGCCGCCCTCCGTCGTGTAACGCGTGAGAGTTGAAACAGCGAACCGATACCCGAAACTTATAATAAGCAATACACAAAAAGGCCCAGTGGCAAAGCGAATCCTTTCAACTAGCTGGAATCCTGCGGTCCTGAAAACGCGCAATTGGGTGATTGAGTCCGCGGGCTACGATGTGGTCACCACGCGCGAATCCCGGATGTTTCTGCGCCTGGCAGAAGAGCAGCATTTCGATGCAGCGCTGATCGGTGATTCGATTCCCATCCATCTTCGTGCTCAGCTTGCCAAAGATGCGAAACAAGCCAACCCCAGCCTTCCGTTGGTAATCATCTGCCGGGCCGGGGAGGAATCACGTGTGCGCGAATATGCCCAGGCAATCGTTAAATCTACGGACAAACCTGAATTGCTCATTCGGGCGATCCAATCAGCAGCGGGCGACACCGAACATGACTGATTTGTGATCCTTACTAGAAAAATACAGTATGTACGGTATCGAACGCACCTAGTTGATTTTGGCATCCTAAACACGTCAGCGACGTGTGCATCTCCCAGTGCAGGTCACGAAACTCATCCTCGAAATTGAGCCTATCTTGGGCAGCTCTTCAGAAGTGGAATGCCAACCCAGGTCCATGGAACAGCGCTCTCGCTGGCTCAAGTTTGCTGACTTGGCATTGCGAAAGGAAGGCCGAAGACCTACTTCGCGCGATGTCAAGGAGATCACGGTCCTCAGCCGCACGGAACAGCGGGCCATCAAAGATCGTATACACGGCTCGGTGGAAAATTTCCGGCGAGTTCGCTCCAAGAAAGCACAGCACCGCAAAGCCGCTTAGCAATAGCGATGAAGGCGCGAACCTCCTCGCTCGTGCCCAAGGTGAACTCACTGTCGCTGTGCGATCTGCCGTTCGTCGGGAGTCATTTGTTTCCACAAGACTTCCAGATCGCGCTGTACCCTGGCATTTGCTGGGTCTTCATGAAGGGCTCGCGCGAACCATTTATACGCCGTCGGCAAATCGCGGCTGGCGCAGTGCCCAGTGGCATACATCGCGCCCAGGAGGGTGAATGCTTTGGGATTGGAGGCGCGTGCTGCGGTTGTCAGATCTCTCCGCGCGCGGTCGCAATTCTGAGGAACACCGGTTCCGTAGAGATATCTCTCTCCTTCTGCGGCGAGCCTATCGTCGGTGCTCTCAACGGGAGCGGGCTGCGGCTTGGCGGCGACCGACTTCTTTACTGGAACCGGAGCTGCTTTTTCCGGAGGCGCATTGTCGGAAGAATCATCTTCGGCGCTGCTCTCTTTGTCGGCATCGGCGTCGGTATCGGCGGAATTCTTAGCCGCGGCTGCCTTCTCCTTTGAGCCAGCACTGTCGGAAGCCTGAGGCCCGGGTTTCGTAGTTCCGGTGTCCGACGCCTGCGGTTGATCCTTCTGAGGTGCGACTTCCGAATTCTGAGGTCCAGCTTCCGGATTCTGAGGCGCAGCTTCATTCTCCGTCACCGTCGCAGAGTGTGGCGCTCCTGGAGCCTCGCTCGATGGCGGCGGCGCGGTGGATTGGGGAGCAGCGGGCGCTGCTCCGCCGCTGTTAAGGGAAATGCGGTCGCTGATGCGCGTCCACAGTGAAGACCACAACGGGTGTAGTTCGGCACGGAAATGCCATGCCCCAAAGGCGGCGCCACCCATGATCAAAAGCAGCAGCACGTACGCGAACCCATGCCCGCGAGGTTCATCCTCCAGCAGGTAATGAAAGTCGCGATCTCGATCGGGCTCGTCAGCGAGGCCTAAGAAAGAAGGACCGCTCACCGGCATTGGCGGTCGTTCCGGCGACGCCTCACGCGACTTGGGCGGGGGCGGCGACTGCAGCCTTGCGCCGCACATTCCGCAGAACTGATACTGCGGATTATTTTCATGACCGCATTGGTCACAGCGGATTATCATGAGATCAAGCATAAGTATAACCAGTTTGGATGCTGGATTAAGATTGCCGTTTGGTTGAACCCAGGCTGCCTTTTGCACTTTGCCGCTCAACGTGTTAACCTCAAACCAGTTACATCGAAAAACGAAAATTGCAGACAGGAGTGCATCGGGTTAGTGTTAGCCAGAGAGCAAAAGCAATCCCTCATTGACCAACATCGCACGCATCCCACCGATACGGGCAGTCCGGAAGTCCAAATCGCGCTGTTAAGCGAGCGGATAGGTCAACTGACAGAACATTTTAAGACGCACCAGAAAGATCACGGTTCACGCCGGGGTCTTCTCATGCTGGTCAGCAAGCGTCGCCGCCTGTTGGACTACTTGAAGAAATACGATTCCGACCGATATAAAAACGTCGTCCATAAGCTCGGCCTGCGCAAGTAATTGGCGGATCGCAGGTCTTCCTCCTGACGTGTGTTCACATGAGGATGATCGCCTTCCGGCGGAATTCTAATTGACTCTTGGATTTGCTCTCTATCCTACAAACTCTCCAACGCATGCGTGCCTCCCTGCCAAACAAGGAAATGAATCATGAAGCAAGAAATTTCAGTTGAACTCGCCGGCGGTAAACGCCTCTCTTTTGAAACCGGAAACTTGGCTAAACAAGCCCACGGCGCGGCCGTCGTCCGTATGGGTGATAACGTTGTCCTCGCCACGGGAGTTGCCAACGCCGAGCCGCGAGAAGGTATCGACTTCTTTCCGTTGACTGTCGATTATCGCGAATACACCTACGCGGGCGGACGGATTCCGGGCGGATTTATTAAGCGCGAGGGCCGTCCCAGCGAACGCGAGATTCTGACCAGCCGCCAGATAGACCGGCCTATCAGGCCTCTATTCCCAGAGGGCTTCCGCTGCGAAACGCAGGTGATCGCGTTTGTTCTTTCGGCTGACACAGAGAACGATCCCGATGTCGCTGCCATTAATGGTGCATCCTGCGCTCTGACGATTTCCGATATTCCGTTCCAGGGGCCGATTGGCGCCGTGCGCGTCGGCCTGGTGAATGGCGGCTTCGTCGTAAATCCGACCTACAGCGAGATGCGTGACAGCCTGCTGAATATCATGGTCGTCGGCACAGCTGAAGGCATTGTAATGATCGAGTCTGGTGCGAAGGAAGTTAAAGAAGAAACCGTAGTGGATGCGATTGAGTTCGCCCACACAGAGATCAAAAAGATTTGTGGCGCGATTAACGAACTTCGCGACAAAGCCGGCAAACCGAAGCGGCACGTCGAGCCGCCTGAGTTCGATCAGGCTTATTACAATGACCTCAAGTCAAGAATCGGTACAGACCTGGCCGGGCGCCTCGATACCGAGAAGCATCCTAAGTCAGAGAGCTACGCGCTAGTTAAAGAGCTGAAAAAAGTACTGATCGCGGCCCTGCCGGAAGAAGATGAGGCGGCACAGGACAAGCTGAAGAATTATTACGAAATTCTGCGCGAGCGCATCTTTCGCGATCAGGTTATTCATCAGAAGCGCCGGCCCGATGGCCGCGCCTTCGACCAGATTCGTCCCATCTCGATCGAAGTGGGAGTCCTGCCGAGAACCCACGGCTCGGCTATCTTCACGCGCGGTGAAACGCAGGCCTTGGTGACAACGACGCTGGGCACTAGCGACGATATGCAGCGCTTGGAAGTATTCGAAGGCGAAGCTAAGAAACGTTTCATGCTCCACTATAATTTCCCGCCGTTCTCCGTTGGCGAGGTTGCTTTCTTGCGAGGCGCTGGCCGCCGCGAAATTGGGCACGGGGCTCTGGCCGAGCGCGCGATTTCCACTGTACTGCCCACAGAAGATAAGTGGCCTTATGCCATGCGCGTGGTCTCCGACATTTTGGAATCGAATGGGTCTTCGTCAATGGCAACCGTCTGCGGAGCCGCGCTTTCGCTGATGGATGCCGGCGTTCCGTTGAAAGCTCCTGTTGCGGGCGTCGCCATGGGGCTGGTGAAAGAAGGCGAGCAGTACGCGATTCTGACCGACATCGCAGGCGCTGAGGATCACTACGGCGACATGGATTTCAAAGTTGCCGGCACGCGAGACGGCATCACTGCGTTGCAGATGGATATCAAGGTCAGTGGCATCACCGCACAGATCATGCGTGAGGCTCTAGCACAGGCGCAGCGTGGACGAATGTTCATTCTGGAGAAGATGGAAGAAGTTCTATCCTCGCATCGCGAGAAGGTTTCGGCCTACGCGCCGCGCATCTACACTCTGCAAATTCCTGTCGATAGAATTCGCGACGTGATTGGGCCCGGCGGCAAGATGATCCGCAGCATCATTGAGCAGACCGGGGTGAAGATCGACGTCGAAGACACGGGCAAGGTCAACGTGGCTTCAAACGACGAGGCCTCGGCGAACAAGGCCTTGCAGATTATTCGCGATCTGACCGCGACAGCCGAGGTCGGGAAGACTTACCTGGGCAAGGTCTCGCGGCTGGCAGATTTTGGCGCGTTTGTCGAAATTCTTCCGGGCACAGATGGCCTGCTGCACATCAGCGAGGTGGCTGAGCATCGCATCAAGGATGTTCGTGACGAACTGAAAGAGGGCGACCAAGTACTGGTGAAAGTGCTGGCAGTCGAAGGAAATCGTATCCGCCTGTCGCGCAAAGCCGTGCTCAAAGAGCAGCGAGCGAAAATGGGCGGAGGTTCAGTAGAAAGCGGCGGCGAAGTCCACGACGAAGCTGCTGTCGCGCACGTGCCTCCTATAACCATTGAGGGCGGCGGCGATTTTCCAGACGAGGAACCCAACTTCAATCGTGAAGGGGCCCCCCATGGCGCAGCCGATCGCGGCGGTGATCGTGGCCGAGGCGGTCGTCCCGGCGGTGGTGGGCGACACCGGCGCGGGCGCAACGGACGTGGCGGCGGGCATCATCCTGGCGGTGGACATGGCGGGCACGGCGGAAGACGCTGAGCACCGTCATTCAGACCCCGTGCGCGAGGAGCGCAATAATTCAGCGTTAGTGGGGGAGCTGGAAACAGCTCCCAAGCGCACCGCCATCCTGGAAACTGCAATCCTGCTCAGCCTGGCGGCCGCCGTTCTGGCACTGTTTCTGTTCGTCTGGGTGGCGGAGACTTTTTCCAATCCACAAACTCAAGCGTTTGATCGTTCTGTAAGAATCAGCATCCACCAACACGCCTCGGCGCGGATAACTCAGGCTATGGTGGTGTTTTCACGCCTGGGAGAACCGGGCGTCGCCATCGGTGCTACGCTTGCAATTACCATATTTCTGCTGGCCCGCTGGTATCGTGCGGCGCTCTGGATTACGGTCAGCATGGTTGGGGCCGCCCTGCTGAATGCCAGCCTAAAGCTCGCTTTCCATCGGCCGCGCCCACCCGCCTTCTTCGGACCTCAGCCGGACACATTCAGCTTTCCCAGCGGACACGCACTGGTTTGCGCCTGCTTTTATGGAGTGCTTGTGGGTCTCATCGCGGACCGCATTCGTTCCCTCTATTGGAGGGTCTTAATCTGGGTATTTGGTCTGATCGTGATCGCAGGTGTTGGCCTTTCGCGGATTTATCTGGGGGTGCATTATCCGAGTGATGTGATTGCAGGATATCTGGCGGCAGCCGGTTGGGTCAGCAGTCTGATTGCGCTAGACCGGCTATGGCTGAGAAGGCGCACCTAAGGGGTGAGTCGGCGTACTCTTTCCTGTTGGACGGCTACAGTTTTATTCGAGGGGAGCGGCGACTCGTATTGGAGACTCGCTGTTCTGTAATCGCCACTTCCGTTTTATTAGGCAGTTTATGCTCGCGAATCAGGTCTTTTAGCTCGTGCAAAGCACGAAACATGCTGGCTGGGTCTTTCGTATTTGCAGCTAGGTCGCAAAGCTCGCGGATTTGGTCATCCAAAGACATGGGGGAGAGAACTGTTCGCCCAGTTAAGATGCCTAGCTGACCGACTCCGTTCGCTAGGGTACCTACGGTATTTAGCGGGTAGTTAAGCAAACAGAGCGGCTAAATTGTACTCTAATGCGCCTGCGGGAGGCCGGACGCTTCCAGGATTTACCCGAAGTCGTGGCGGACGAAGGGGTAATCTGGCGCGACTGTCTCAGTTTAGCCTCCCGTCCAACTCACTGGGCGGCGCGCGCGGCTTCTTCCGGAAATGGTGGGTAGTTCGAAAAGATCGAATCAGCTTGACGGAATTCACGATCTGATTGCGGCCCACACTCTGCGCTGCGGGCGTCACTCGGGAAATCGCAGAAAATAGCGTAGTATAGTGCGCCTCCAGAACGCTGTTCGACGAGGTGACAGTGCGGAGCCACGTAGTTCAGCGTGCCATCTTCACGAAAGATGGGCTGGTGGCAGAGTGAGCCATCACAGTCGTGCGCCGGTGCAATCTGGATTGCAGGGTCTTCATGTCTCCGGTTGAAGGGGCGAAGATTTAAGGTTTCCATAAAACTTCCGTACCTTGGATTGCAACGGTGTTCTACAGGTTTCCCCGTATTGCAATTTTTTTTTGACCATCAAGGCGGATTTCCCGCATAAGCGGGGTGGGGCATGAAACTGACTGCCTCCTGCGTGTCATCGTGAGACGAATAGGGTGTGCTTAGAGTGAGACGAAGAGGTGTGCTTGGAAGTTAAGGGTTAAGCGGATAGCCGAGGGCGGGACCAGAATATCGCCTATGCTCGCACTGCCGGCGCCACTGCCTTCTTGGGCAGGATCTCTCCAATGCGGCGAACCTGCGCTCCCACGCCGCGCAGCTTCTCTTCAATATGTTCATAGCCGCGGTCGATGTGGTAGACGCGGTCGATGATCGTTTCGCCCTCAGCCACAAGCGCAGCCAGCACGAGCGACGCGGAAGCGCGTAGATCGGAAGCCAGCACGGCAGCGGCGCTCAGCGGAGTCTTTCCTTGCACCACTGCCCGGCTGCCTTCAATCTTAATATTCGCACCCATGCGGACCATTTCCAGCGCGTGCATGAAGCGGTTCTCGAAAATATTTTCCGTGATTATCGAAGTTCCTTCCGCTTGCGTGGCCAACGTCATGTACTGCGCCTGCATATCGGTGGGGAATCCAGGATATTCTTCGGTCATGACATCGGCAGCGCGGAGCGGGTTGTCGCCCATCACGCGCACGGATTCTGCTGTGTGCGCAGTCTTCACGCCCACTTCATCGAGTTTTTGCAGTAACGCGCCTAAGTGAGTAGGATCGCATCCGGCAACGTTCAAATCCCCTCCGGTCAGTGCCCCAGCGACGATAAATGTCGCGGCCTCAATGCGATCAGGAATGATGCGATGCTTGGCTCCGTGCAGCTTTTCTACGC
>DAIMDJ010000030.1:0-1887 GCA_036725905.1 Terriglobales bacterium | reverse complement strand
GCCTCAATGCGATCAGGAATGATGCGATGCTTGGCTCCGTGCAGCTTTTCTACGCCCTTCACGCGGATGGTGGGCGTGCCCGCGCCTTCAATCTTCGCACCCATCTTGTTCAAGAGATTGGCAAGATCAGCGACTTCAGGCTCGCGGGCGCAGTTCTGCAAAATGGTTTCGCCCTCGGCCAAAGTTGCGGCCATGAGCAAATCTTCAGTGCCTGTGACCGTGATTTTGTCAAAGACAACTTCGGCGCCTTTCAGCCGCTCGGCTGTGGCTTCAATGAATCCATGTTCCTGCTCGACATTCGCCCCGAGGCGCTCGAGTCCTTTGATATGAAGGTCGATTGGGCGGGCGCCGATGGCGCAACCGCCAGGCAGAGAGACACGGGCGCACTTGCAGCGGGCGAGCAGCGGGCCAAGAACGAGCGAGGAGGCCCGCATCGTTTTTACAATTTCGTAGGGTACTTCCGGCGTGAGAGGACCTCGGCAGCAGATAGTGGTGCGATGGTGCGCGCGACCGAAGCCCAGCTCCACTTCCGCTCCCATTGCAGCCAGCAGCTTGCGCTCGGTCTCTATATCCCGCACTTGCGGAATGTTCTCCAGAATCACCGGCTCTTCGGTGAGCAGAGCGGCGGCCATGGCGGGCAACGCTGCATTTTTGGCCCCGCTGACACGGACCGTCCCCAACAGCGGGTTCCCGCCGCGGATTACGAATTTATCCATACGCAGAAAATTCCTGTAATGCCGAATCCTTAAATAAGCCCCAAGACTCACGTCCTATCTGCAGTGCGCCCCTATTCTATCGAGGTTTGTGGTGGAACGCTGGTGGAATTGAAAATCAGGAGGACAATGCCCGCCGGGGTGACTGAAGCGAAATAAGTGCGATGCCTTCAAGAGGTTTCGCCCGTCATTTTTGCGCGCTTTATAGCGCTGAATGTCATCTCGTTCGCCGGACTGCGGGTGCGGCGTTTCCAAGAGAAGAACAGACCAGCGTAGGTATCAGTGATGTAATCGCTTCTCTGGATGCCGAGCCGGCCCGCGGTCTTATCAATCCAACGACCTGGGCCTTCGATTTCCCCAAAATTTCCGATGGGCGTTTCATCCACGACCACATGGCCCTTGCCACCTTCCCACTCCGCGCGAAATTTCTCGTAGCGGAACGTGGGAAGGTAGCCTAACGCCTGCAGAATGCCTTCCATTTGTTTTCCATCGGCAATCTTCGTTTCCGTCTCTGCTCTGGTTTTGTGACGCCCGTCCCTACCTTTTGCTTTGTGGGTGAGCACCCACTCAGAGCCATATTTGCGCAAGCGAAGCAGGTCGCCACGGCGGCGCAGCGGATTGCCGGGCAGATCGTAGAGCGTATTCATCTCGTGGGTGCGCGGCGTGTGCAGCCGGAAGTGCGCCCTTTGCATCCGCTCCTTAAGGTCGCGAAGGTTAGATATTCGGAATTTGATCTCGACTTCTTTGTTGGACGACATGAGCATTGCGGGGCGCAGAAAAGGGTCGTGGCCTTAAAATTTACGTGCTTTGCGATCTCTGCGGCAATTCCTTGCGACCTTTGCGGTTAAAGATCTGTTGACCGCAAAGAGCGCAAAGAAAAGCCGCAAAGTTCGCAGAGGAAGCCATTTCCCTGAGGTCCGAAGCCCGACGTCTGAAGCCGCATTTAACTAAACGTCGGCAGCTTGACCAGATCGTCGTGCGGAACTGGCTCCAGGGGCTCACCCGCTTTCCGCCACGCCGCCAAGCCGCCCACAATTACGAACGCGTTGAATCCGTTCTCCCGCAGCAGATGCGCCACCCGGGCGCTGGTCGCTTCGCGCGCTCAAGTACAGTAGAGATAAATCTCCTCATCCTTGGAAAGGCTCTTGATCTCCTCGTCGAGATTGCTCGGTTC
>DAIMDJ010000029.1:0-13244 GCA_036725905.1 Terriglobales bacterium | reverse complement strand
CGACTAGTACGAACTTATTGTCTGGCGTGAAGTCAATGGTGAAGGGCTCCAAGGTCATTTCATCGAACCGCCATCTGAGCTTCCCGGTATGAGTGTCGAAGACACGTATCGCTGTGTCGGTGTCTGCCGACGCGATTAATGAACCGTCAGGTGAGAACTTCACCGCCATTGGCCCGCCGAAGTCAGACGTAAGCTGAAAGAGTCGCCGCTTCGAACGCAAGTCGAAAACCTGTGCTGGCTCGCCGGTTGGGGCAGCCGCAAGCGTGGCACCATCGCGCGAAAGCGCTGCAGTGCTAATGTAATGAGCAAGTGAAGTTTCAAATCGGACGTCGCCAGTGGTTGAATCCCAGATGTGCACCCCACCCTTGGAATCGCCGAAGAACAGCCATCGACCATCCTGAGATAAAAGAAGCCCACATGGAAGATTCGAGAGAGCGCAAACTTGAGACGCCCCCTCGCCATTAGGTTCCAATGAGCGGATCACCTGGCCGGCGGGCAGGTTCCACACTCTTACTTTGCCGTCCTTTCCCCAGCCTGCAACAACTTTGCCGTCGCGGGCCACGACAAAGCCTTGGACCTGGGCTGGGGTAGCGATGCTCATTTCGCTGCGCGCCTGTGCGACGCACGAGGGGGCAATAGCAAGAAGGAATAGGAGCCAGCTTCGCACCTGAATCACAACCGCTCCATCACCAACTCGAAATTCACATCAGCAAAGACATTTTTCGGGTCTCCTCGAAGCACGACCGGACGCACTAGCTCGGCACTCGCCAGCAGTGGCTCGCGACTGAAGTTGCGGCCGGGATCACCTTCGAACACTGGATCGGTCGCGAAGTAAAGCTGTGTCGTGATGGTCTTGTGGCCGGGAGCGGTCACGAGATAGTGGATGTGCTGGCAAACACGATCGGGATAGTGGCCGGGCATCACGCTATCGAACGAATACTTGCCACCAGCATCGCTGATGAGGGTAGCACGATAACGGTAGCCATCCAGGTCATAGTGTCCGAGATGGTCGGTCTGCCAGATTTCGAGCTTCGCTTCAGGAACTATGTCACCACGAACATCAAGTACCTGGCCGCTTACCGAAAGCGGAATTCCGGGATCGCCAGGTGCTCGCAACGAGGCTGTGTGCGGTGCGCTCTTCTTGTAGAACGGTCCGAGTTCGTTCCATGGAGTCGGCTTTCTCGCCAACTTCTCGCGCTCTTCCCAGGCCGCAATCAATTCGGAGGGAAACGCCGCGGAAAGAATTGTCAGCGAGCCGAGAGCGAGGCATTTCTGCAATATTTCTCGACGGCCTAGGCGAAGAGAGTTCATAAGGTCGCCTCCGTTCGTGCAGAACTTTACGCCAAGCGGTCGGGAAAGTATATGCCGATGCCGATCAGATCGGTGTGGACCGTCTGCGCTTTCGCATGGTTTACAATTAATGCTTTCGAGCACTCATCGGAGGTCTTTATGAAGCTCACTCCTGGAAAATTGAATGGACTTAAGCGTGTCTCCAATGATCGCGGCGTCATCGCCGCAGCGGCCATGGATCAGCGCGGCTCGCTGCAAAAAGCGCTTGCCAAAGAAAAAGGCGGCGAAGTTAATGATGCCATGATGGAAGAGTTCAAGTCGCTGGTAACGGAGGTTCTTACGCCGCACGCCAGTGCCATCCTGCTCGATCCCGAGTGGGGACTGCCGGCGTCGAAACGCCGCGCTAAGAATGCCGGCCTGCTGCTCGCGTATGAAAAAACTGGATACGACAAGACTGGTCCTGGCCGGCTGCCCGATCTGCTGGATCACTGGTCTGCGCGTCGTCTGAAAGAGGCTGGGGCGGATTGCGTGAAGATTCTGCTTTACTACACGCCATTTGATCCGAAGGACGTCAATGATAAGAAACATGCCTGGGTAGAGCGCATCGGAGACGAGTGCCGCGCCAACGACATTCCATTCTTCCTGGAATTTGTCGGCTACGAAGAGGGCGCCGATGAAAAAGGCTTCGAGTATGCGAAGAAGAAGCCGCAGATCGTGACTGAGAGCATGAAAGAGTTCAGTAAAGATCGCTACGGCGTGGACGTGCTCAAGGTGGAAGTTCCGGTGAATATGAAGTTTGTGGAAGGCGCGAAGATCTATGCCGGGCAGAAGGCTTACAGCAAGCCGGAGGCCATGGATCTGTTCCGCAAAGCCGCAAGCGTTGCCAGCAAGCCATTTATTTATTTATCAGCCGGCGTAAGCAATGCGGAGTTTACAGAATCGCTGGAGCTCGCGGCGGAAGCTAAGGTGAAATTCAATGGCGTGCTCTGCGGACGGGCGACATGGAAGGACGGCATTCCTATCTATGGCAAGCAAGGCGCGGAGGCATTCCGCAAATGGCTGCAAAGCGAAGGCGTGAAGAACATCAACAACGTGAATGATCGTCTGAAGGCGGCTTCATCATGGCATCCGATCTATGAGGCGGAACCGGCGCTGGCCAGCGCGTAGCAAAGTAATTCAGAGGTTCGCATCCGGCCGATTTTGCGGTTGAAGGTTTGGCCGCACGGCGAACCACGCAAAGAGTTTCGCAAAGAGCGCAAAGGGGCATTCACCCCGACACAGTGGCGTGCTATGAATCAGACTGCTCTCATTACCGGCGCCTCCGGCGGCATTGGATATGAATTGGCCAAGCTGTTCGCCCAAGGTCATTGCAATCTTGTGCTGGTCGCGCGCAGCGGAGACAAGCTGGCGCAGGTTGCCGACGAGTTGCAGAGACAGTTCGGAATTGCGGTCAAAACCATCGCGCTTGATCTCTCTCAGGCGCTGGCTCCGCACTTTCTCTTTGATCAGTTACGGCGCGAACGCATCTCGATCGACATTCTCATAAACAATGCCGGATACGGCCGCTTTGGCGAATTTGCTGAAGTTCCGGTGGAAGAATCATTGGGGCAAATTCAGCTCAATGTTATGGCGCTGACCGCGCTGACTAAACTCTTTTTAGGTCCGATGCTCGAACGCCGTTCGGGAAAAATCATGAATGTGGCCTCCACGGCGGGATTCCAGCCTGGGCCGCTGATGGCGGTATATTACGCGACCAAGGCCTATGTGATTTCCTTTTCTGAAGCTTTGGCCAATGAACTGAAAGATAAAGGCGTGACCGTAACCTGCCTCTGCCCGGGCGCAACTGACACCGGTTTTCAGGGACGCGCCGGAACAGAGCAGACGGTGTTATTCAAGAAAATGCGTCCGATGGATGCCGGCACTGTGGCGCGCGACGGCCATCGCGGGCTGATGGCGGGCAAGACGCTGGTGATTTCGGGGTTGAGGAACCGATTGCTTGCGGAATCGATACGTCTTGCGCCGCGCAAGCTGGTAACGGCGATTTCGCGCAAGATTTTGGACAAAGCAGGCTGAGTCTTCGATACGGAGGCTTCGCTTCGGCTGGACAGCCGAGGGCGGCTGTCCCTCCGCGACACTTGTTTCCCTTGCCTGGACCGACTGCGCCGTCTTAGGCGAAAGAGTTTATTATCTTGACATTCTCCAAACTGGGGCCATAATTCCCTGCTGCATCGCCTCTCCTCGGCTCTGATTGTCGCTACACCCAAGGCGATGAAACTCATTCGACGGAGAAGAGTATGAAACTACCACAGGTGGCAGTCCCATCATTGCCCTATCGTGGTCATCCACACTTTGCTCGGCGTTTGCTCAACCGCAGAAGATTCCTTGAGAAAACCGGCCTCACTGTGGGCGCGCTGGCTGCTTCCGGATTGCTGACTGGAGCGGCATCGGCAGCTTCGACTGCCAATCGCGGCCGGCATAGCACAACGACCGCCGCGCCTCAGCCGATACCCGGAGGTTTGCAACTGCTAGGTCCTGACGGTCCCCTGTTCCATGTATTCTTGCCGGCGCCCGGAGTTGAACCCTCGACCATCACGGATTTCAATGGCTTCGTCGGATGGGCTGCTGTTGGCGGCACTGGGACGCACACTGTGACCGGCGAAGCTCCCGAACATCTTCCTTTCGAAGCTGACGTTCGCTTTATGTTGGGTGAGTACGTTGGCGACGATGGGCACAACCATCATGGCGCGTTCGCGTTCATATGACTTGATGTATTCACAAGTCCCGTGGAGGACGTGCAAATTCACGATTTCAATCCTGGGATCACGGAAAGTGGACTGTTCTGGACGATCCCGATTTCCGCAGACACAATCAAGGTAAACTTCGCCGCCGGCAAAGCGTCGTTCCAGGTGAGCGACGTGGATGTCGAGGACTATCATGACGTGGTCAACGCGTTGATGGATGGCCCGGAAGTCGACGCGGAAGTGTCCTGGAATATCCGCTGGAGCCATCCATTGGGCCGCACCAAGATCCGTGACGTTGAAAACAATTTCGCGGGAGACTTCGTGCAGAATGTGGCACAGCTTGCGTGGACCGGCAAAACCGATGCTGCGACGTTCGTCTCAGATCCGGAGGAGACTTCGGTCAATGAGTTCTCGCTGCTGGCCCACGAGCGGAACGGAGTGTTCTTCTCATAGGCGTAAGAAATCAGAGGCGAGCCGAAATGCCTGGGTTCTCGGCTCGCTTTTGTTTCTCGGCTGACCTAATCTGGCTTTCTACTCCCACTCAATCGTTCCGGGCGGCTTCGATGTGATGTCGTATACCACCCGGTTCACGCCCTTCACTTCGTTAACGATCCGGCTAGAGATCGTCTTCAGAACTTCGTGTGGGAGCGGCACCCAGTCTGCGGTCATGCCATCTTCTGAATGAACCGCCCGGATTGCGCAGGTATTAGCATAAGTGCGCTGGTCGCCCATTACGCCGACTGACATCACTGGCAGAAGCACCGCGAATGACTGCCAGATTTTGGTGTAGAGTCCGGCCTTTTTGATTTCCATCACGACGATGTCATCGCATTCGCGGAGGATGGCCAGCCGCTCCGGTGTGACTTCGCCAAGGATACGGACGGCGAGCCCCGGCCCCGGAAAAGGCTGGCGTTGCACAATCTCTTCCGGCATGCCGAGATCTCGTCCGATTTTGCGGACTTCGTCTTTGAATAGATCTTTCAGCGGTTCGATCAGCTTGAGCTTCATCTTCGCTGGAAGTCCGCCGACGTTGTGATGCGACTTGATTACTTGCGAGGGGCCGCGCACGGATTGTGATTCGATAACGTCTGGATAAAGTGTGCCTTGCACGAGCCAGTCGACTCTGCCTTCTTTTCTCTCGACGCGATGAGCTTCTTCTTCGAAAACAGCGATGAATTCGTTGCCGATGATTTTGCGTTTCTTCTCAGGGTCGGTAACCCCAGCCAGCTTGCCTAGAAAGCGATCGGTTGCGTCTACAGCCATAACATGCAGTCCAAGTTTGCCGTGCAGGTTCTGCTGAACTTTTTCGAATTCATTCTTGCGCAGCACACCGTTATTGACGAAAACGGAGGTCAGGCGGGAGGAACCGTCTGCGTCACGCAAAGCACGATCCACCAGCGTTGCCGCTACGGCGGAGTCCACGCCGCCGGAGAGCGCGCATAACGCACGGCCACTGCCGACAATGTGGCGCACCGAGGCAACGGTGGTGTCAATGAAATGTTGTGGAGTCCAATCGGGTTGAGCGTGGCAGATGTTGAGTACAAAATTGCGCAGAATTTCTGTGCCCATCCGCGTGTGGCGTACTTCGGGATGAAACTGCACGGCAAACATCTTCTTCGCGGGATTCTGAATTGCAGCAAGAGAATTGGGCGATTGGGCTATGAGCGAAAAGCCGGGAGGCAACTCCACTGCTTCGTCGCCATGCGACATCCAGACTTCTAGAGATTTTGGCAATCCGCTAAAGAGCTCGGATTCTGCAACAATCTCGACCTCAGCGTGTCCATACTCGCGCGTCTTGGCGGGATTCACTTTTCCGCCGAGCACGTGAACCATCAATTGCAATCCGTAACAAATCCCCAGAACGGGCACTCCGAGTTCAAAAACGCGTGGGTCCGTGTTGGGAGCGTCGGCATCGTAGACGGAACACGGGCCTCCGGAAAGAACGATCCCAGCCGGAGAGTGGCTGCGGATCTCATCTAGGGAAGAGGTACATGGCAGGACGACGGAAAAAACGTTCAATTCACGAATGCGGCGCGCGATGAGCTGTGAATATTGCGCGCCGAAATCGAGGACAACGATGGAGTGGGTTTCCACACACGAGTCTCTCAAATTGTTGTGCAAACGTAAAGCAGGAAGCACGTTGGAGCAGGGAAACGTTGTTGCCGGGTGCACATGCCGTTAAGAAATACAGTTCTCAGTTTCCAGTCTGTCAGTTGTCAGTTTTTAGTTCCGTTGTCAGTTCTCAGATTGTATTGGGGTCAGCGGCAGATCGCTGAGAATCGGCTCGTCCTGGTCGACTTGTGTATCGTTGCGGGCGGCGGACTGAGGGCCGCCGGATGACTCGGGGGCAACGACACGCAGAGAGGCATCGGGGCCGAGCGCAATGTGCATATATGCCGCCAAGCGGCCCACGCGTAAAAAGTCGACAACCGCGAAATACAGCAGCGCCACTACAAGCACCGCAAATAGAACTGCTCTCGCGCGCAAAGCTCCAGCAAGGGCGATGGGAACCATAGCCAATGAACTGAAGAGGGAGAGCGCTCCGATGTGTACAAGGCCAAACCACGTGCTGACGGCGAGCATTGGCCCGCTGTGGAAGCGAAACAAATCGATGGCAGAAGCAATCGCTCCGAACGTGTCGTGCCCTTCTGCGACGGGGAACATGACTCCGAGCGAGAGAAACCAGTTCAGGATCGACCAGGCCATGGTTATGAGCAAGACGGCCATAAAAAAGACTAGTGCCGCGATTCCGGGAGAAGGATTTTTTTCGGAAGACACACTACCAGCCAGAAGCAGCGCACCCACGCATCCGATGAAGGCAGCAAGGGTGATGGCGATGCGAAGAAAATTCAGCCCCATCACCGAACCGAGCTGCCAGCCCTGTGCAGACGGCAGGCTTGTAGAGCTGGCTTGGGAGGAATTCCGGACCGCACGGAAATAATCCAGCAGAACTTTAATTCCAGCTGCGCGCCCCAAGGAGGCGACTACGATCCAGGCAATCGCTATGAAAAGAAGCGTTACGATTGCGGCGGCGATTGCCCGCGGCGCACTCCCGTGAAAGATGTGCAAAGCCGCGCGAGAGATCAAAGCCGGTTGCCGGGTTCGAAGTAACGCCAGGTCCCCCGAGGTGACTGGTAGTGTATCCAAGAATTGGAAAGCCGCGAAGATGAGCAACGCTCCCCCAGCTACGGCAAAGCTCCAGCGCCAGGCAATCTCGGCTAACCCGAGCGAGGGAACGCGGAAGATTGCGCGAAAACCTTCTAAGGTCGGTGAAGGTTGCTTCATTCTAGCTAGCTACAATAGTAGCTGAGATGCGTGCCGCTGAGAGCTTGCTTATTTCTTTAACTGTGCAGGCGTCGCGACCGGTTGGAAAACTAAAATTGAAAATTGCGCGGATCGAGGGAAACATTATTGAGTACACGAGTAGTCGTGACATCCCATTCCAGTGACTTGGTAAACCCATTCTGGAGTTCCTCAGTAAATCGAAGATCATAATGCGAAGGCAGCGTCAGGCCATCCACCACTTTAAAATCGCCGAATCTTTCTTCAATACGGTAGCGGGTTTCTTGCTGGCGCGCATTCTTAATCTCTGAAACCACGGTTGGGCGAATGGTTAACTCGTAAGACGTCATCACATGGCGGAATGTTTCCGGATCGAAGTACAAGAAAATTATCAGATCGGTGGCTTTCTTGGGACGGTAGCGGAGAACCTGCAGTTGTCGGTTTTCGACTCTCTTTTCCCCCTCATAATTGACCTTGGCCTTTCTCACGTCAGCATCAAGCATGGGCCAGGCGGTGGATAAAACCCCGCCCAATAACCCCTCGCGCAACATAACATCCTGTGTGCGGACAAACTCTCCAAACTCAGAACGGGTCTTATCTGCGTAAGTGCCCGCTACATTCGTGCGCTCGCCATCACAAATAAACTGCTCGCCGCGATATTCGTTTGCGTTGACTTTGAGGAGCAGATGTAATTTCTGCCTCTCAGAAACCAGAACTGCTTTGCCCTGAATCTGCCCGGATCCTCCGACCAGAAGCTTGTAGATCGCAGAGCCCTCGACGACGCGCGACTTAACGCCGCGAGCTTCAGCAGGCCCCAACGACTGCAAATGCTGCTTAACAATCTCATCTGCACCCAATGCCGCACCAGCGGCTCTTGCGCAGATTGCAACTAACAACACTGGCACAATCAGAGGACCCAGTCTTCGTGGTTTATGCTGCAATTCTCATCCTCAAACGCAATCTCGCGGAGTGTACCGGATGCACTGCCAATTTCGCAATTCTCTGCGGCTCATTATCGAACAACGATGTTGACCAGCTTGCTGGGCACGACGATTTTCTTGACAATTTTCTTCCCAGCAATAGCCGCCTTGATTTTTTCATCCGCGAGAGCCTTTTCGACGATGGTGTCTTCCGATGCATCCGCAGGCGCAATAATCCGGCTGCGCAACTTGCCGTTGATCTGCACGGGAATTTCAATCTCCTCTTCCTTTGCCAGCTCCGGCACGTATTTCGGCCAACGGGCGCGGAGCAGGCTTTCCTTCTCGCCTAAGATTTCCCACAGTTCGTGTGCAAGGTAGGGAGCAAAGGGGGCAAGCAGGAGCACGAACTTCCGCTGCACGTCGGCTCGCAGTGCAGCCGGAATTGCTGAATCTGCAGCGAAGAGATCTGGGGAAGCATTGCACTCGTTCAATAATTCCATCAATGCCGCAACCGAAGTGTTGAAATGCCAGCGGCCCTTGAAGTCTTCCGTAATCTTTCGGATGGTTTGGTGCAGCTTGCGCAGCACCTTCTTCGCTTGCGGCGAGAGATCGTCACCGGAATATTCAGGCGCGTAGCTTCCATGGACGACCGGGGCGTGCATAATGAACCGGTACACTCGCCCGAGAAAGCGCTGAATGCCTTCAATTCCGGTGTCCTGCCAGTCGAGATCGCGGTCGGGCGGTGCTGCAAACAAGCTGTAGAGACGCGCGGCATCAGCGCCAAAGCGGGACACCATCTGGTCGGGCGTGACTATGTTGCCCAAACTCTTCGACATCTTCGCGCCGTCCTTGATCACCATGCCCTGAGTGAACATGCGCTCGACCGGCTCATCATGCTTAACCAGACCCATGTCGCGCATGAACTTCGTCCAGAAACGCGAATAGATCAAGTGAAGGATGGCGTGCTCCACGCCGCCGATGTATTGATCAATGGGAAACCAGTAGTCTGCGGTCTTGCTGTCAAACGGGGCGCGATCGTTGTGCGCATCGGTATAACGATAGAAGTACCAGGATGAGTCGACAAACGTGTCCATGGTGTCGGTTTCGCGACGCGCCGGACCTCCGCACTTCGGGCATGTCGTGTTCAAAAATTCCGGAACACGCGACAACGGAGATCCGCCAGTCAAAGTGATATCGACGTTCTCAGGCAATATGACCGGCAAGTCTTTTTCTGGGACAGGAACAATTCCGTCTTTCTCGCAGTAAAGCATGGGAATCGGCGTGCCCCAGTAGCGCTGGCGGGAGATACCCCAGTCTTTCAGGCGATAGGTGATTGTGGCTTTGCCGAAGCCGTTCTTCTCGGCATGAGCGGACATCTTTTTGATCGCTTCTTCGCAACCGAACCCGCTGAACCGGCCTGAGTTCACCAGCGTGCCATTCATAGTTGTGAACGGGAGTGGCGGTTCGACTACCGTTTCCTCCGGATCATCGGGCCGTGGCACGATTACCAGGCGAATTTCGAGGTTGTACTTTTTGGCGAACTCATAATCGCGCTCATCGTGCGCCGGCACACTCATGATCGCGCCGGTGCCGTAATCCATGAGGATGTAGTTCGCGACCCAGATCGGAACTTTTTCGCCGTTGTATGGGTTAATAGCGTAGCGACCAGTGTTGACGCCGTGTTTTTCAATCTCGCCGATATCGCCCACTTCGCGGGCCCGTCGCTGCTCGGAAATCAACTGATCGACTTTGGCCCGCAGTTCGGCCTTGTTCGCCGTCAAATCCGCCACCAACGGGTGCTCGGGCGCAAGCTGCACGGAAGTAGCTCCGAAAATCGTGTCGACCCGCGTGGTGAACACACTAATGCTTGAGCCAGCCGGACCCGCGGGGCCATCAAGTTTGAAGTCAACCAACGTGCCTTCGCTGCGGCCAATCCAGTTGCGCTGCATGGTGCGCACTTTTTCCGGCCAGCCACCCAGCTTGTCTAGATCGCGAAGCAACTCCTCCGCGTATTTCGTAATTTTCAAAAACCACTGCTCAAGTTCGCGCTGCTCCACTCGTGTGTCTTCGTGACGCCAGCAGCAGCCATCGACCACCTGCTCATTCGCAAGCACCGTTGCGCACTTTGGACACCAATTCACTTTGCTCTTCTTGCGGTAGGCGAGTCCCTGCTCGTAGAGCTTGAGGAAGAACCATTGGTTCCACTTGTAATATTCCGGAAAGCAGGTCGTGACCTCGCGCGACCAGTCGTAGGCAAAGCCAAGGCGCTTCATCTGCGCCTTCATGTTGGCGATGTTGCGCAGTGTCCACTCACGTGGCGGCGTGTTCGCGGAAATGGCCGCGTTCTCCGCCGGCAATCCAAACGAATCCCAGCCCATGGGATGGAGAACGTTGTAGCCGTTCATCCACATGTAGCGGGCAAGCGCGTCCCCAATGGCGTAGTTGCGCACATGACCCATGTGCAAAGCACCGGAAGGATACGGCAGCATCTCTAGCACGTAGTACTTCGGCTTGGCAGAATTAACTTCTGCAGCATAAAGTGACGGATCACTTTGCCAGCGCTCAAACCATTTTTCTTCGACTTCGTGCGCGTTGTAGCGCTCGTCCCTTCCGCCTTCGCGATCACGGGTCACAGTTGTTTTCTCTTCCTGAGGCATAGAAGCTAACTGAATCATTGATTAAACCTTGATTTTACAACGAGACATTTGTGTGGCGGCGGGCACCCTCGCCCGCGATCAACGATAGATGTCCTTCCGGTGGCCGACTCTCAGCACCAGCACCGTGATCTTTTCATCTTGCAGGTCACAAATTAGCCGGGAATCGCCGATACGGTAGCGCCATAGTCCGCCTTTGGCACCTTGCAGCGGCTTGCCGAACTGCCTGGGATTCTCAGCGGGCCTCAGCCGGTCGCGGAGAAAGCGCACAATCATACCCTGAGTTACTTTGTCCAGTTTCTTGATCTGCTTCTCAGCGGTACGAGAGATTTCAATCGTCCAGGCCAAGCCGCCGCTCCAACTCTTCGAGCGTGATGGCCGGTTCGCGCCGCTCCAGCGCCGCAATGCCCTTCAGATAATCTTCACGATCTTCGAGGTACTGCCGGATGGCCTCGCGCGCATAATAGCTCTTACTGCGGCCAGTCTCTTTGGCTAGAGACTCCAGCTTGTGTTCAAGTTCGGGTTCGAGGCGGATGCCGAGCATGATGTTTAACATGTTAAACATACCACGTCTGTCGGCGGCGTGCAATGCTTGTCATCACAAGATTACAAAGCTTCGAGATTTACGGCAGCACTCCCCACAATTGCAGATGCTTCAGAATTCCCCACACGCCGAGAAGCGTCACTGCAGGCCCGCCCCAGATGTAGACAACGGATTTCCAGCTTAGATCCGAGATCACCTCCCGCTGGCTGCGGTTCGAAATTATGAAAGGTGACCCTTTCATCAGGATCACCGGCGGATGCAAGTCAAACTCAGCAGCAGAGACCTGCAGGCACCCAGATGGCGCGGCGGGATCCAAGTACTCATAGACAGAACGCCTTTGTATGTCCGCCTCAGCCTCGCTAACGAATCCTGGGCCTATGCGACTTAGCGTGGTCGCATGTACATCCACGTTCTTGTCCGCCCAGGGATTCTCGCGTAGTGTGCCGAGAACAAAAATGGTTTCATCCGCCCGGATACAAAATTCCTGCGCTGACACGACATCGCCCCTAGAAAATCCATGCCGGGCAGCAACGTGACCCAGATAGTCAGAGTGAGTACCTTCATAGGGATCCATTTCGAGCTCCGCTCCACGAGGATCCATCATGACTTTGCCGGTACCATCGCCGATGAATACGGGCGCGCACATTTCATCCACGATCTTGTGCGCTCCTCGCTCACCTACAAGAACCACGAGCCGATAGTACAAGCATTCGTTATTGGCAATCGGTGAAACCAGCGTGTAGGGCCCAGACGCCTTACCGACAATTTCAACCGGGCCGAGTGCCGCTGCCCGGATAGTCGACCGAGGAATGTTTCTTATAAGCCGCTTGATCTTGAGCGCCCGCCAGCCGAGAAAGAAGCCATAAGGACCGAAAACAACGCCCATCACCGCCCAGAAAAGCGGCCGCGTAAGCAGCCAAGCCACGGGATGATCGATGATTCTCGATAAGGAATCGTAATCATGTGGCACAGGGATCCCCGCGCCTTTCACACTTAGGAATGCGGAGATGTGCGACCCAAGGAACTTTGCCGCTGGGTGGAAGCTAAAAAACCATAAACCCATCGAAGGGAGAACCGTCCTTGGTGCAGAGTATAGTTCAGTTTCACAAAGCCCTCATTGTGGTTTGACGTTCGGGCCGAGCCTTACGGAAACAGTTCGCAGCTCGCTAGGTGCTTGAAGATCCTTAAGTAGAGGGCGCGACCAGCTTTTTCAATGCGGAGACGTTTCTGCGATCGTCTCCTAGCTCGTCAATCGGAGTTTCTGCAATGAAGGCGGCGTGCGCCAAACGCGGGTCGTTCAGCAGCCGCCGGAATGGCTCCGGCCCAATGCTTCCTCTCCCGATGTGTTGATGGCGATCGAGCTTTGAGCCGCTGGCAGCTTTGGCATCGTTGCAGTGCCACACGGGAACATTCTTCAACCCAATGGTTGCGTCCAACTCCGCCAAAGTTTCGCGCATGCCGGCCTCGCTTACGATGTCATATCCAGCGACATGGGTGTGGCAAGTGTCGATGCAGGCGGCAATGGGAACGAGACCGCGCAGCCGCTCCAGCACTTCCGCTACCTGCTCGAAGCTGCCACCGAGCGAGTATTCTGCGCCTGCCGTGTTTTCGATCAGGATCGTGAGATTTCCTTTTGCGAGGTCGAGTCCTCTGGTTGCAGCAGCGATTGCGGCTGACGTGCGCATCAACCCCTCTTCGCGGTTTGCTCCACGAAATGACCCGGGATGAAGTACAAGGTAGTCAGCACATATATCCAGCGCCCGCTCGACTTCACCGCGAAATGCCTCGACTGATTTCTTCAGGAACAGCTCGT
>DAIMDJ010000028.1:12673-13940 GCA_036725905.1 Terriglobales bacterium | reverse complement strand
CGCGCGTTGTGATTGTTGATGATGTCTGCACGACAGGAGCCTCTACGGTTCAAGCACTCGAAGCCGCGCGGGATTTCGGTTTCGAGATTATTGGCGTAATGTGCCTGGTTGAGCGCCAGGAAGCACGCGGACGAACAAGCGTTGAGAAGGCTGCGGCGCCGGCCCGGTTTGTTGCAATCTTTAATGCAGACGACGTGCGGCGGGAGCATGCTTTGCAGAACGATGAAACCTCACCCTCTGTTCTGGCCGTGGGCGCGGGATGCGAAATTTGCGGACGTCCGGCGATCATGAATCGTCCGCGAGTCCGCTGCGAAGAACACAAAGTTTAAGTGAGCTCAGAAATTTAATCATTGAATCATTGTGGCATTGAATCATTGTTCTTCAATCACTCAATGATTCACTCATTCAATGAATCAATTCTTATGGTTCAAACTCTCGAATGGACCGATTCCGGCGTGCGCTTCATCGATCAGACCAAACTGCCGACTGAAGAAGCTTACGTCACCTGCAAGACCTACGAGCAAGTTGCGGATGCGATCCGCAACATGGTGGTCCGTGGCGCGCCTGCTATCGGGGTTGCAGCAGCCATGGGAATCGCGCTCGGGGTTAAGAGCTCCAAAGCGGAAACGGTCGGGGAGTTGAAGCCGGAGTTCGATAGGATCTGCGAGGTAATGGGCGATACGCGGCCCACCGCGGTGAACTTGTTCTGGGCCATTCGCCGCATGCGCGAGAAATTTGAGCTGCTCCGGGTCAGGCCTTTGCCTCAGTTGAAGCAGGCGCTGATCGATGAAGCGCGGCGCATGCACGCCGAAGACATTGCTGCCAATCAGGCGATGGGGCGGCACGGCGCGACTCTCATGCCGGCAAGCGGCGGCGTGCTCACGCATTGCAACGCCGGCGCTCTGGCGACTTGCGGCTACGGGACGGCATTAGGGGTTATTCGCGCTGCTGTAGAGCAGGGGAAAAAGATCCACGTTTACGCCGACGAGACTCGCCCTTTCCTGCAGGGCTCACGCCTCACTGCCTGGGAGCTGATGAAGGACGGTATTCCGACCACCGTAATTTCCGACAATATGGCTGGTGCCATGATGAAGCAAGGTAAGATCGGCGCAATTGTCGTCGGCGCCGATCGCATCGCCGCTAACGGCGATGTCGCCAACAAGATCGGCACTTACATGCTTGCCGTGCTGGCAAAGGAACACGGCATTCCGTTTTATGTGGCGGCGCCGTTTTCTACGGTCGATCTGGATACTCCCGACGGCAGCAG
>DAIMDJ010000028.1:0-12573 GCA_036725905.1 Terriglobales bacterium | reverse complement strand
CCTCGTGACTCAATCTCGAATGAGCTTTAATTCCGGCGGACAGGAAATTGCTCTGGACTGTTTTCTCCCCTCCACCAATGGAAATAAATTTCCCACGATCGTCGGGCTGCATGGCTCGGGAGGAGGTCACGCCATCATGTCTGACCCGGCGGAACTTCTTGCCGCGAACGGATTTGCCGTGTATGTGCTCCACTATTTCGATCGTACTGGCACAAGCCAGGCCGACCGTGACACTATCTTTCGGCATTTTCCATTGTGGATGAAAACACTTTGGGATTCGGTAAGCTTTGTAGCTCGCCAGCCGCACGTCGATCCCGAACGAATGGGATTGTTAGGTTTCTCTCTGGGTGCGTACCTTTCGCTTTCGAACGCAACCATCGACTCTCGAGTTCGGGCGGTTGTCGAATTCTTCGGCGGGTTACCGAAGGAAATGAAGTTTTTCATGCGGCGGCTATGCCCGGTGCTGATCCTGCACGGCGAAGCTGACCCGACGGTTCCGGTGCAGGAGGCTTACCATTTGCAGCGAGTTTTGGAGAAGAAGCGGATCCCTTACGAAATGCAGATTTACCCCGGGGCCGGCCACGGCTTCGAAGGACCAGTTTGGCAGGATGCGAATGCTCGGACGCTGGAATTTCTCAAAAAACATTTGGCAGCGTAGATTGCAGGAACTCTTGCTCGCAGACAAACGTATTTAATATCAGATAGGGCTCGAGAACTCCGATGATAGCTTTCCTCCTCTGGTGTGTGCTGTTTGTGCTTTGCTGGCCGGTGGCGCTCGTCGCGCTGGTGCTTTATCCACTTGTGTGGCTCTTTCTGTTGCCGTTCCGGGTGGTTGGGATCGCTGTACATGGCGCGCTTGCGTTGGTGCGCGCGGCCATCCTGTTTCCCGCGCGGCTTCTAAGCGCGCCGTTTCGCATTTGATTGGTGAGTATAAGAGCACACTGATGTGGCCCTTGCTCCTAACGCCACGATTTGGCGATCTACTGGGGCGGTGGAGGTGGCGGCGTTTGCGTTTTATCTTCGACTTTCCCGGCGCCCTGCCGGGTCTTTTTGGCAGCAGCATGCGTCGCCTTTTTTGCGCCGCGTTTAGTTTTGCGCGCAGTCTTCTTAGCGGCCCGGCCAGTTGCCTGCCCAGCTTCCTTTACATCGCTCTTTGCCCCCTGATCGGTCTGTGCTTGAGGATCCGATTGAGAGAAGGCGATTCCGGTGAATGCACAAAGTAGAGTGAGACAGCACAAGTTGTGTTTCAGTGATTTCATGGTTCCTTTCAGATCAGAGAGCAGTCCGACGGCCAGTGAGTAAATTGATCAGCAGGACGACGACGGCTATGACCAGCAGCAGGTGGATGAGACTTCCGGCCACGTGAAAGCTAAAGCCCAGCAGCCACAGAATTAGCAGGATTACAAAAATGGTCCAAAGCATGAGCGCCTCCAAGCACATCAGCTTACGAACTCGTGTTGATTACTGCCATACAGTGCATTCTGTAAGGCGGAATGGAATCGAACGGAATGGCTGCTGGATATTGGGGTAGAAGAGAACCGGGATGAACTATGTTGGAAAGTGTCTCAAAAAAGCTTTGCGCGCTATACAGCAGCTCGGCTAGAACTAGCGACCATCAACCGTCCCTGCTAACATCGCATGCACATGCCTGTTAGCGCCAAGTTCCGTAAGTCTCCGGTGAAATCGCGGTCACGGGATGGCCGCGGGCGCGGCGAGTTGGTCATCATCACCGGCATGAGCGGGTCAGGGAAAGCCTCAGTCCTCAAAGCTTTTGAGGATCTCGGCTATTATTGCGTCGACAATTTGCCGGTCGGCTTGATTCCCCGGTTCGCTGAGCTGGTGGGGCAATCTTCTGAAATCGAGCGTACGGCACTCGTGGTGGATGTGCGTGAGGGCACTCAGCTCGACGAGCTTCCGGCGATCGTGAAGTCAGTCAAGCGAATGCTGCCAACCAAGACGATTTTTCTGGAGGCGGACGAATCAATTCTTCTTCGCCGCTACAGCGAGACTCGGCGGCCGCACCCGCTGGGCACGGATACTCCGGTCAAAGCATCACTGATCGCGGAACGCCGCCATTTACGGCCGATTCGCGCTATCGCCGACTTGGTGATCGATACTTCCCGCTTCAACGTCCATGAGCTGCGCGCCTACATTACCGAACGGTTTCACAAGCAGGAAACCGATAAGAACATTCTCGTCTCCTGCGTGAGCTTTGGTTTCAAACACGGAGTCCCGGAAGACGCTGACCTGGTGTTCGATGTTCGCTTCTTACCCAACCCGCATTTCGTGCCGGAGTTCCGTTCGCTCACCGGGCGCCATCCGCGCGTTGCCAAGTACATCCGCTCGTTTCCGCAGACGAAAGAATTCGTCCAGCGGATTTCGGAGCTATTGGTGTATTTGCTGCCGCACTACATTCGCGAGGGGAAGAGCTATCTGACGATCTCGTTTGGCTGTACCGGCGGCCAGCATCGTTCGGTGATGATTGCGGAAGAGGTCAGCAAACGGCTGCGGAAGTCAGGTTACCGGGTAAAGGTCGTGCATCGCGATAGCCCGAAGTAGCTCGTGGCAGTCGCCAGCCACCAGCCGGACGGGTGCAAGTCTTTGAAGATCGTTGAGAGAGCAACAACCACCGGAAAGATCAACTAAAGTAGAATAAGTCCTACCATCTATGCTGATTTCATCAGCCGCGAGCCGTGTCCGACAATGCAGTGAGGGCGCGACATGCGGCAACTGACCCGCCTTATTCGCTACGTAGCCCCGTACTGGTGGCAATTTGCTTCCTCGGTACTGCTGCTCGCGGGAGTCGGTTTTTTTGAAGCGTTCCGCTTGCTGCTAGTCGGGCCGGTTCTCGATCGCGTCCTGAACCCTTCGTCCGGATCAGATCATATCCGGCTCTTCACTATTCCAGGATCGAATCATGCCGTCTATCTCGAAAAATTTGTCCCCACACACTTCCATAATGCCTGGACCATTGTTGCTTATGCTCTGGTCGCTTCCACGGTTCTGAAGGGCATCTTCGATTACGCCGGAACGTATTTGGTGAATCATGCGGGCTTCGGCATGATCACCGATCTGCGGAATGATCTCTATGAGTCAATCCTCCGCCGCTCGGCCGCATTTTTCCAAAGGCACACTACCGGAACTCTGGTCTCAACGATCGTCAACGACATTGAGCGCGTGCAATACGCGATGTCGAGTGTGCTGGCCGAATTCTTGCAGCAGTTTTTCACGCTTATCTTTACTGCGGGAGCCGTGGTACTGCTAGGCGGCAAACTCGCCTGGATGCTGTTGCTATTCGTACCCGTCATTGTTTATTCAGCGGGGAAGATCGGCCGGCGGGTGCGGCACACTACGCGTCGCGGGCAAGACAAGCTTGCCGATATTCAAAATATCCTGCACGAAACCATCACCGGCAATCGAATCGTCAAAGCCTTCAGCATGGAGACATGGGAGGTAGTTCGCTTCCGCAAGGCTGCAGGGAAGCTCCTCCGGGCGAATCTCAAGTCGGTCGCGGCGGCGGCGATCAGCTCTCCCCTGATGGATATCTTCGGCGCTATTGCGATCGCGCTCCTGTTGCTGCTTGGCCGGGACCAGATTGCCCACGGCGTCCTCACGCCCGGAGCGTTCGTCGCCTTCATCGCTGCCGTTTTCAGCTTGTACAACCCCGTGCGAAAGTTTGCCTTATTCAATAATAATTTTCAGCAGGCGCTGGGCGCGTCATCCGAGCTGTTCAAGTTCATGGATAGTGAGGACGAAGTTCGTGAAAAGCCTGGAGCCAAGCCGTTACCCGCGTTTTCCAGCAGCATTCGATTCGACGACGTAAGTTTTTCGTACGAAGGCAATGGCGACGGCGCGCGAGAGATCCTTCGCAACATCAATCTGAAAGTGAAAGCGGGCGAGGTGCTGGCAGTGGTCGGTTCGAGCGGCGCCGGCAAGAGCACCCTGGTGCATCTGATCCCGCGCTTTTTCGACGTAACCTCGGGCGCCTTGCTAATCGATGGCCGCGACGTTCGCGATACGACCCTGGCCTCGCTGCGTTCCCTAATTGGGGTCGTGACCCAGGAAACAGTGCTATTCAACGACACCGTGCGTAATAACATCGCCTATGGGCGGCCGAGTGTCCCGCAAAAGCAGGTAGAAGCGGCGGCGCGAGCAGCATTGGCGCACGACTTCATAATGGATTTGCCCGCTGGGTATGACACCGTAATCGGCGAGCGCGGAGTGCGCCTTTCTGGAGGAGAGCGTCAGCGCATCGCCATCGCGAGAGCTCTGCTGAAGAATGCGCCGATTTTGATTTTGGACGAAGCGACTTCAGCGCTCGACAGTGAGTCCGAGGCGTTGGTGCAATCGGCGCTGCAAAACTTGATGAGTGGCCGCACCGTGTTCGTCATCGCGCATCGGCTTTCTACCGTGCGTCGCGCTGATCGGATCGTAGTGCTTGAGAATGGGACCATCGCCGACATCGGCGCGCACGAAGAATTAATGCAGAAGCTGGGAACGTACCGTCGCTTGCATGACTTGCAGTTTGTCGAACTGGATCAACCGAAAGTAGGAGCTAGTCAGTAAACTTACTGGTTTTCAATTGGCAATCTGAAAACTGCCAATCGAAATTTTGAACTATGCCGCTCCGCTCCATGACGGGATTTGCGCAGGTAAAGGGGCAAGTCAGCCCTGAACTTGGGTTTACTCTGTCGCTGAAATCGGTGAATCATCGCTTCCTTGACGTTCACTTCCGTCTTCCGGCGGATAGCGACGTGTTGGAAATGAAGCTCCGCCGCTTGCTGAAGGAGAAGCTGGCGCGAGGGCACTTGGAGCTTTCTCTCAATCTCGAGCGAGGTGGCGGCGAGAGTCTGTCGTTGAATCGGCAAATCGTGGGTGGATACATCCAGGCTTTCCGAGCCGCAGCGGCGGAGTTCGGGCTGGCTGCTGAACCGGATTTGAATGCGATCATGCGCATCCCAGGCGCCCTCGATGCGGCGGCGTTGCCGGCGGATGGCGCCGTGGAAGCTTCCGTGCTGGGCAAGGTAGAGGAAGTCCTAGAACGGCTTAATCAAATGCGCGAGGAGGAAGGTCGCGGCATTGAACGTGAGTTGCGCGATCGCATGGAGCACGTACAACACGCGGGTAAGGAGATCGAGAAGCATCGGCACGCGGTTCTACAAGGCTATGTCGGGAGATTGAAGACCAGAATGCAGGAACTGATCGGGACTCAGGCTGAGCCGGAACGCATCCTGCAAGAGGCCGCTTTGTTGGTGGATCGCAGTGATATTCAGGAAGAGCTGGTTCGCCTTGAGACGCATGTGAAACATTTTCTCAGCCAGCTTGACCAGAAAGGCGAGGTCGGCAAGAAGCTCGACTTCCTCCTGCAGGAAATGAATCGTGAGGCTAACACGTTGCTCTCAAAGACTTCAGGACTCGCGGGTGAGGCTCTAGACATTACGCAGATGGGATTGGCCATCAAAGCTGATATCGAGAAAGCACGCGAACAGGTGCAGAACGTCGAATGACCGCCGTATTCATCATTTCTGCGCCCTCTGGTTCGGGGAAATCCACGCTAGTGAATAATGTACGCAAGCTTATTCCGGATCTAGAGTTTTCCGTTTCCTATACAACCCGTGCGCCACGCGGGAATGAACAGAATGGACGGGAATACTTCTTTATTTCGCGCCCTGAATTCGAAGCCAGGATCGCCAAGAACGAATTCCTTGAGTATGCCGATGTATTTGGAAACTACTACGGTACAGCCCGGCGGTTCTTGCAACAAGCCGAAGAACACGGCCATGACCTACTGCTCGACATCGACGTACAGGGCGCAGCGCAGATCAAAAGCAAGATTCCTGAGGCGGTAAGCATTTTCATTCTTCCGCCCAACCGCCAGCAGCTCGAGCAACGGCTGCGGGACCGTGGCCTAGATACCGAAGAAGTTATTCAGCGGCGGCTGTTGAACGCGTCTCGCGAGATTGAGAATTACTGCAAATACGACTATATTTTGGTGAACGACCGGCTGGATGAATCGACCGAAAATCTAAAGTCGATTTTGATAGCGGAGCGGCTGAAGCGCTCCGGGCAGCGCGTGGCGGATGATAGCGTGCGTCGACGGGCCGAAAGCTGCCGTTTGGATAATGTACGTGAGCGATTGAAACCAATCCTGGCTTCGTTTGCGTCGACGGCGGTTCCGGGCGGAAACTAATGAGGCGGTTTCGGACGAAACGCCCGCGATTGCGCAGACCCGGTCTGACAACGAGGTGGAAGTTGTAATTGAGGCATGAGTTCTGGGCGGGGGAAGAGTAATGATGCTGGCACATGGCGGGCACACTCTCTCGCCAAGCGAGCGGCAGGGGAGAACACAATGAAGTTGATGGACGGATTTGACAGCAATTATCGGTACATCCTGGTAGCAGCGCGGCGCGCGCGGCAGTTGCAGGGTGGCGCTCCTCCAGTGATCGAAACCCTTTCCCGCAAGCCTTGCCGCATCGCCCAGGATGAGATCAAGGCCGGCAAAGTGAAATGGGTAATTCCTGAAATTCCCAAGTCGGCTGCCGAAGCCGCGAGCGAGATGCTCGACAAAGCGCTGGGACCGGAATAGAAATTTTCAATTTGCCGATCGCCGATTGGCAACACCCGTTCTCAATTGACAATTGCAAATCGTCTATGAGCAATTTATGAAAGTCGCACTCGGCGTCGCCGGCGGAATTGCAGCGTACAAAGCGGCAGAGATTGTTCGTCTGCTGCAAGAACGCGGAATCCGGGTTCAAGTCGTTATGACCGAAGCGGCTCAGGAATTCATCAAGCCGCTTACCTTCGCTGCACTTTCGGGAGAGAAAGTCATTACCGGCATGTTCGCCGGATCAGGCACTGAACAGCCCAATATCGACTCTGCTATCGAGCACATTGCCGTCGCGCAGTCCATCGATGCATTGCTGGTGGCTCCCGCCACTGCTGATGTTCTAGCGAAGTTCGCCCAAGGTATAGCTAACGATTTTTTGACAACTCTGTATCTCGCCACGACAGCGCCAGTTGTTGTCGCTCCCGCGATGAACGTGAATATGTGGAATCATCCCGCAACGCAGGCGAATCTCGACGCTTTGCGGAAGCGCGGTGTGCGAATTGTCGAACCTGGCGAAGGTTACCTGGCCTGCGGCATGACCGGTCCGGGACGCCTGGCCGAGAACGAGGCGATCGTCGCTGCGGCGATGGAAGCGCTTGGAGCATCGCAGGAACTCACCGGCGAGACCGTACTGATCACCGCCGGCCCGACGCGCGAGAAAATCGATCCGGTCCGTTACTTGACCAATCGCTCCAGTGGCCGCATGGGATATGCGCTTGCAGAGGCGGCACTGCGGCGCGGAGCGCGGGTGCTGCTGGTCAGCGGTCCGGCCGCCCTGACTCCACCCGATGCGGCGGAGATTACCCGAGTCGAATCGGCAGAACAGATGCGCGAGGCCGTGCTCAAGCTGCTGCCGCAGGCTACCATCGTGATCAAAACTGCCGCGGTTTCTGACTACCGCCCCAAGCACACCGCTTCGCAAAAAATCAAGGGCAAAGGCGCTCTGACTTTAGAACTCGAACCGACGACTGACATTCTCGCCGAAATCGCGCGAAAGAAGGACTCGCAAATTATCATCGGCTTTGCCGCCGAAACAGAAAACGCATTGGAGAACGCGCGTCAGAAACTTTCCTCGAAGTCGCTCGACGCAATTGTAGCCAACGATGTCTCCCGAGAAGGCGTGGGCTTTGATTCTGACCGCAACGCTGTCACCATCATTACGCATGATGACGTGATAGAAGTTCCGGAAAGCACAAAGTGGGAAGTTGCCCAGCGCGTGCTGGATGAAATTGTGCGATTGCGCGATCGCCGCAAGATCCAAGCGAAAGCCTAATTAAGAAAACGCCTCTTCCTGAATTACAATCTTCAACATCAATGCCAATAACCTTAGATCCCACCCTCCGGCGCGAATTGACAAAGCGCATTCGCTATTACAACGATCTTGGAATTTATGATTTCTACCGCCGGGATTCCGATCCTGCGTCACGCGACATCCAGTCAGAAGAGCGAGAATCAATGACTCAGCGCGCCTCGGCTGTCGAAGAAGGTCTATTTGAAAATGGGCCTTCCAGGCCCGAGTCAACCGCCGCCGATCCATCGCAAGCCTTGCACATTGTCCGCGAAGATCTCGGCGATTGCACTCGCTGCCGCTTGCACAAACAGGGTCGCAAGCAAATCGTCTTCGGTGTGGGAAATCCGCGGGCCGACTTGATGTTCATCGGCGAGGCTCCCGGCGCCGACGAAGATGAACAGGGCGAGCCGTTCGTGGGTCGCGCCGGTCAGTTACTCAACAATATGATTAAGGCGATGGGATTGTGCCGCGAGGATGTGTATATCGCGAACATCATCAAGTGCCGTCCGCCGGGAAATCGCACGCCGGAGCGCGATGAATGTGAGACCTGTTCACCTTTTCTGATGCGGCAGATTGCCGTGATCAAACCCAAGGTGATCGTGGCGCTCGGAGCAGTGGCGGCGAAGACCCTGCTCGCGATCAATGCCCCAATGGCGGAGCTTCGTGGTCACTGGTACGATTTTCGCGCTACCAAGCTTGCAGTTACCTATCATCCCGCGTTTTTGCTGCGCGATCCGCGCCAAAAGAAGGAAGCCTGGAAAGATTTGCAGATGGTGATGAAGGAGCTGGGGATGGCGATTCCGGCGAAGGGCCCGCAATGACTCACGAGCGGCCGGTCGTTGCAAACGCCCTCTCAGAGATTTCAGCCCCTCTGGTTAAACTCTGATCTATTCTTGCAACAGAATGCCTGAATTCTGCGACGTTGCCCTGTCTGTCCCTCTGGACATGGTGTTCACCTATCGCATCGCAAACGGGATACAGCCCGCCGTGGGCGGCCGGGTGCTGGTTCCATTCCGGCAGCGCCGTATGCCGGGTGTTGTTGTCGAGTTGCACGACCGCGAGCCCAAGGTTCAGGCCAAAAACATCATCAGCGCGCTCGATAGTTCTCCAGTTCTCGACGATCAACTGTTGCAGCTCGGCAGGTGGATTGCCAACTACTATCTCGCGCCGCTGGGAGAAGTATTTCGCAGCATGCTGCCGCTGGCTGCGGAATTCAAGCATTCCATCAATTACCGCATTACTGATGAAGGCCGTCTCGCTCTGCACCAGGCGAGCATGTCCGGATTATCAGGCCGGTCCCGCAGAACTCCAGAAGAGCAACTGGCCGAATTTCGCGTGCTCGATTACCTGTCGGAGCGCGACATGGCTCGGGAAGCCAGCTTGCGCGCTGCGGCTCGCGCCTCCAAGACAGTGCTCGAAGGCATGTTGCGGAAGAAGTGGATTGCTCGCGAAGATCTTTCAGATGCACGCGATGGCGCGCGCGTGATGAAATTTGCAATCCTCAAAAATGTGGAAGGAAGACTCAATGCCAATCAGCGAACGCTCATAGATACACTTGCTGCAGCCGGAGGAAGAATCAGCGTGGAAGCGCTGCGCGGACTGGCCGTCCCTCGCACCACGCTCGCTACCCTTGTGAGGCGCGAGGGCGTCGAAATCACGGAAGAGCCGGCCGAATTTACGCTCTCTGGCCTGAAAGCCCGGCCTTCACAATTTGATTTTCAACTTAACGCTGCTCAGCGGGATGCCTTGAAGAACGTTCAGCGTGAGATAGCGGCATCCACATTTTCCGGAATATTGCTGCACGGCGTAACCGGATCGGGCAAAACGGCCGTTTATTTGGCTGCTATGAAATCGGTTCTCGATGCCGGGCAGTCTGCGATTCTTCTCGTCCCGGAAATCGGGCTTACCCCGGCGGTCGCTGCGAACTTGCACCAAGTGTTTGGCGATGAGGTGGCCATTCTGCACTCGGCGCTTTCCGCTCAGGAGCGTGCTGAGCAGTGGCATCGTATCAAGCGCGGCGAGACACGCATGGTGGTCGGCACGCGATCGGCAGTTTTTGCGCCAGTTTCAGATCTAGCGCTCATCATCGTAGATGAAGAACAAGACTCGTCTTACAAGCAGGAAGAGACTCCGCGCTATCACGCGCGTGATGTGGCAGTGATGCGGGCCAAGATGGCGAACGCCGTCGTCGTGCTGGGTTCGGCCACGCCATCCCTGGAGTCCTACTTCAATGCAAAGAAGAATAAGTACGCGCTGCTCGAATTGCCCGATCGCGTGGAGCGGCGGCCTTTGCCGGAAGTCGAGATCATCGACATGCGCCAGGAGTTCCAGGAGACCGGGCACGAGCAGGTGATCTCGCGCAAGCTGGCGGAGGAAATTCGTGAGCGGATCGAGCAGAAAGAGCAGGTAATGGTACTGCTCAATCGCCGCGGATATTCGCCTGTCGTGCTGTGCCGGGCATGTGGCAAAACTCTGGAATGCAAGAACTGCGCCATTGCACTCACGCATCATAAACGTACACATCGCATGGAGTGCCACTACTGCGGCCACATCGCTCCCGTCCCGAAAGCCTGCGTTCACTGCGGAAGCGAATATGTCTACTTTCTCGGGACTGGATCAGAAAAGCTGGAAGAGCTGTTGCACGGGATGTTTCCCCAGGCACGAATCGGTCGGCTGGACCGGGATACCGTACGCGGTCGCGAAGATTTTGAGCGTGCGCTGAATGCGTTGAACGAAGGCGAACTCGATCTGCTGGTGGGCACGCAGATGATCGCCAAAGGGCACGACGTTCATGGCGTCACACTGGTGGGGGTGGTGGGCGCGGACGCAGCTTTGGGATTTCCCGATTTTCGTGCCGCCGAACGCACCTTCCAGTTGCTGACGCAGGTGGCCGGGCGCGCCGGGCGCGGGCAGAAGCCTGGCAAGGTAATTTTGCAAACCTACTTTCCTGATCACTACGCCGTGCAATATGCAGCGCAGCACGACTTCGCCGGATTTTATGACAAGGAACTGCGATTCCGCAGTTGGATGCACTATCCGCCATACAGTGCAATTGCAAATGTGCTGGTGCGCAGCGGCAAGTTGGATGAGGCGCTGCGCTGGTCGGGGGTTCTCGGCCAATGGTTCGAGAAGACGCGCCACGAAGGTGTCCGCGTGCTGGGTCCAGCAGCCGCGCCGATTCTGCGATTGAAGAAAGATTACCGCTACCATTTCGTTCTGAAATCTCCCAGCCGGGAAAAATTGAATGCACTGCTGCGGGCCATGGTGGCGCATGCGACACAGCACAAAATCCCGCGCACGCAGGTGATCGTGGATGTGGATGCGGTGTGGCTGATGTAGGAGCAGGTTTCGGAGAAGGTCAGATGGATCAAACGTGGTTTGAGATGGAGAATATACGTCGCAGAAAGCTAGACAAAGCGGTCTGGATTCCCCTGCGCGCGTATCAAGAGGACAAGGTGGGGGAGTACGAATACCCTGGATATACGTGCGAAGTCTTTGCTGCAGGTTCGGTAGCGGTCCCTCAACCCGTCCTCGTTGATTTTGTCATGACAGCCGTTTAATCCCCGGGAAGCCGTCAAAGCCCGAATCGAAGGTCAGGATTTGCTCGATGCCATGTTGTTCCATGACGGCCAAGTGAACGGCGTCGCGGGCGGAAATCTGCCGGCGCCCCAGGACAATTTCTTTCGCGCGCTCTGCGACAGCACGATCAACAGCCAGCACCTGATCGACGACGCCGAGCAAGGCGTCGAACGCCGGTTGGATGGCGTCGCGACGGTCGATGGCGACGTAGCGGTGCAGGATCTCCTGTAGCACCTCGGCATCGCTCACCAGACGCTGGCGGTCGCTGACCAGCTTTTCGAGCAGTCGTTGCGTGTCGCTCTTGTGAGGATGGGGCGCGCCAATGAGGTACATCGGGATATTTGAGTCGACCAGAATCACGGATGCACACCAGTCCCGTATCCCTTCTCGATCTCGGCCAGCATGCTGTCGATATCACCCACGGGATAGTCGTGCTGCGCCGCCGCCCGGATGACTTCGAGTTTCTTGCCGGCACCTCCCAAAGGCTCCCGGCGACGCGCCAGATCCAGCGCTTGCCGGACCCACTCGGCAATTGACATGCGGCGCGAGCGCGCCATGCGTTGGATTTCGCGGTATTCGGGATCCTGTAGAATCACTTGCAGCCGTTTAGCCATAAGATGAGTCTATTTGACTCATTATGATGAGTCAACTAGAGTATCGCACCTCAAAACGAAAGCCCGAGCCTCCCTTAAGCCTGCAACCCGGCTCTTTGTTGTCAGCTACTTATCTTTCAGCAGCTGCTAAAGTCCTTTCCCCCGTAGAAATTCGCGCACCACTTCCTTCACATCCCGCTTCTGGCCATCCACTTCGTAATTGAGCCGTCGCATGTTGTCGTCAGAGATCTTACGGGCAAGGTCATCCAATGCCTGCTTCACTTCCGGATGTTGCCGCAGCGTTTCCTCCCGAAAGATGGGCACGGCTTCGTATGGCGGAAAGTAGTGGCGGTCATCCTCCAGCACAGACAAATCCAGAGCCGGAATAAGCCCGTCCGTCGTGTTCCCTGCCGCCAGATCAATCTGTTTGTCTTTCAGCGCCCGTGCCAGCAGGCCGAGGTCCATGATGCGAGGCGGAGCGGCAAAGCGCAAGCCATAGGTTG
>DAIMDJ010000027.1:0-14272 GCA_036725905.1 Terriglobales bacterium | reverse complement strand
GACGCGGCTTTTGTGCTGGTGCCGGGAGGGGGAGTTGAACCCCCACGAGGGGTGAACCTCGGCGGATTTTGAGTCCGCTGCGTCTGCCAGTTCCGCCATCCCGGCTGAAGGGAAGCTGATTGAGTTTCTAGCTTAATTGATGTGCGGAGTGCTCGCAATGGCGGTTCAATGATCGAAGCGCCTTCTCACCTCGTATTCCTAAGGTGTTTGCGGCGTGAAACGAGTCAGGGGACGCAACCTCGCTAGGCGAAGAGAAACTCCTTGGTCCGCAGTTCTTTGATGGTGTCTCTCAGTTTTGCCGCTTTTTCAAACTCAAAGCGTTTTGCCGCTTCACGCATATCACTCTCAAGCTTGGCGATGTACGCATCGAGCTCTTCCTGCGAGTTGAACTCGGGAACGCCTTCGACTTCTCCGCCTGTCAGATCGGCGTAATCAGCATCGATGATGCCGGCGAGAGTCATCTCAAGCGGGCGCACGATCGATTGCGGGGTGATGCCGTTCGCATTGTTGTAAGCCTGTTGAATAGCACGGCGACGGTTGGTTTCGTCCATGGCTTTCTTCATTGAATCCGTCATACGGTCGGCGTAGAGGACTGCCATGCCGTTTAGATTACGGGCGCAGCGACCAATTGTCTGAATTAACGATCCGCTGGAGCGCAGGAAGCCTTCTTTATCAGCGTCCAGGATTGCTACTAAGGAAACCTCGGGCAAATCCAGCCCCTCACGCAACAGGTTGATGCCGATCAACACGTCGAACTCGCCCTTGCGCAGATCGCGCAGAATCTTTACTCGCTCGAGAGTTTCGATTTCCGAGTGCATGTAGCGGCACTTCACGCCGACTTCACTGTAATATTCGGCGAGATCTTCGGCCATGCGCTTGGTTAGAGTGGTCACGAGCACGCGCTCACCGTGCTCTACGCGGCCACGGATTTCATGCAGCAGGTCGTCAATCTGGCCCTTGACCGGACGTACTTCCACGGGAGGATCGACCAGCCCGGTAGGCCGAATAATCTGTTCGACCACAACTCCTGCCGACCTGGTCAACTCATACGGGCCAGGAGTCGCCGAAACGTAAATCATCTGGTTCATCCGGTGCTCGAATTCTTCAAACGTCAGAGGACGGTTGTCGAGAGCCGAAGGCAGACGGAATCCGTATTCGACCAGAGTTTCTTTCCTCGAACGATCACCGTGATACATACCGTGCAACTGCGGCACGGTCTGGTGCGATTCGTCAATGAACATCACGAAGTCACGAGGAAAATAATCGAGCAGCGTTGGCGGCGGCTCGCCCGGCAGGCGTCCGGTGAAGTGCCGCGAGTAATTTTCGATGCCGTGGCAGTAGCCGACCGACTTGATCATTTCCAGGTCGTACATGGTTCGCTGGTGTACACGCTGCGCTTCCACTACGTGGCCCTGCTTCTCTAATTCTGCTTCCCACCATGCCAGTTCTTCGCGGATGGATTGCACCGCGCTGGCCCGGGTTTCCGGTTTCATCACGTAGTGAGTCTTCGGGTAAATCGGCAGCCGTACATATTTCTGCTTCACTGTTCCGAATAGCGGATCGATCTGCGAGAGTGATTCGACTTCGTCCCCCCAGAGTTCGACTCGATACGCCATGTCATCGTAAGTGGGAAAAATCTCGATCACGTCACCACGAACGCGGTATGTTCCTCGACGGAACTCGCCATCCGTGCGCTCGTAGAGGATCTCCACCAGCTTGCGAGTGATGTCCTCACGTTTGATTTTCTGGCCTTTCTCGAGGAACAACAGCATTCCGTAATAAGCTTCGGGCGAGCCCAAGCCGTAAATGCAGCTCACGGAAGCGACTATCAGGCAGTCACGGCGCTCGAAAAGCGAGCGAGTCGCCGAGAGCCGCAGCTTATCAAGCTCGTCATTGATGGTCGCTTCTTTTTCTATATAAAGGTCGGCAGCGGGAACATAAGCTTCCGGCTGGTAATAGTCGTAGTAAGAAACAAAATATTCGACGGCGTTGCGCGGAAAGAAACTCTTGAATTCGTGATAAAGCTGGGCTGCCAGAGTCTTGTTGTGAGCCATGACCAGGGTTGGGCGATTCACTGCTTCGATCACCTTGGCCATGGTGTAAGTCTTGCCCGATCCGGTGACGCCCAGCAGAACCTGGTGCTGCTCGCGGTCGTGCACACCCCTACTTAGCGATTCAATGGCGGTTGCCTGATCGCCTTGAGGTTTGTAATCGCTGACTAGTTTGAAATCCATGGATGTCCGGCTAGCTCCTGGTTCTCAGGTTCGATCTCATGCCATCACGAGGCGGATCCGCACAGAAGCGAATATAAACTGCTGGATATCTCTTGATTATACCCGCTGGGTTGGCACGCTCCGGCGTGGCGCGGAGGGGATTCTGCGACGGCTTGGGGCACAACGTCCGACTACGATGTTTCGAGGTTGCCTTAGTGGAAATTCCTAAGGTAGTTTGAAATTGACCGTGATTTGCGTCTGGATTTCGACCGGCTCGCCGTTTAGGAAGTAGGGTTTGTACTTCCATTGGCGGACGGCATCGATAGCGGCGCGTCCCAGGATTGCATCACCGCTGACCTGCTTGACTCCACTGATACTTCCATCTTTGCGGATGCTGGCGAGCAACTGCACTGTTCCTTCGAGATGCATTTGCCTTGCTTGTGGGGGATAGACGGGCTGAACGCGTTTGACGAGGAGGCCCTGCGACACTCCTTGCGAGACTTTGAGTGTTTCTCTAACCGGATTAGGCACATGCACTGGCGCGGCGACGATGCTGGTGAGGGCTTGATCGTTGGGCGCTGAGGCGATGCTCAGAGGGGCGGGCGCTGGAGGAAGCGCGGCTTCCCACTTTGTTTGTCTGGAGAAATCGTTCTTTACCACTATCGGTTGCGGCTTGGCCGGCACAGGTTCCTTGCTGGCCGGCGCTGTATTGATGATCGCAGGTGTCGGCTTCGCGCGAGCAGGCTTGGGGTTTGGATCTACGGAAACCTCTTCCGGCTGCTGGGCTGGGCTTTCGCTTACCTCAACTTGTTTTGGGGGCGTGGACGCGGATTGCTCCTCTGGGGGTAGTGGGGCAGGCGGCATCACAGAAGGAGCTGGACGCACCACCGCAGACGGCTCTTGCACCACGGCTGGGTGACTGCCAGCGTGCATTTTACTCCAACCGAAGTAGCCGCCAATAACCAGACCCGCAGCTAGCAGCACAAACACGAATTTCCTCGTTGCCCCTCCAGAACCGGATTCTTGCTGCGCTTCAATTCCTGAGAGCGATGAAAAAACTGGAGCTTCCGTCCGCGACCGCCCGCTGGTGCTGTTGATCTCGAAATCGGCCTCAGGCCTGGCGGGCCAGATCGGCTTGCTTTCAAAAGGTACGATCTCCGGATCCGCAACTTCTTTGGCGGGCGCCGGAGCTGCCGCGGCCCCGCCAGTTGGTACGGGCGCAACTTTGCTCGTAGTGTCCGATTGGGGTTCTGCTCTTCGTGTGGCTTCGGCCAAGGATGGTAGAGCTGATGCAACTGACTCTAAACCGTGTTTGGAAATTGGCTGCCAGGGAAATTCCTTTGGCGCATGGCTGGAAACCGTCTGCGCCGGTGAAGTAGGAACATCCGGCATGTACTCGAGCAGAGTGGCTTCAGCCGCGTCCGGTTTCACATCCGGCTCTGCCTGTAATTCAAAACCGGAAGCGCTTGCCGTGGGAATTGGAACTTGGTGGGACGGCCCTGATGGCATGACTGACGGTGCTGAAGTGAACGGCTGCGCGGCGCTGGGCTCTGCAATCCGCGTCGACGGATCTGGCGCGGTGGCCACAGGCTTGGCCGCCTCCGCCTTGCGCAACAGTCCTCGGGCAACACGGAGCGTCCCCTTCGACTGCTCGACATTAATAGGTCTGGTGAGTACCAGGTTGGCTCCGATGCGAAACGCTTTGGCTACGCCGGCCTGCCCTTCGACCACGGCAACCGAGAGAGCACTCGCATTCGAGCCGGAATTGCGTGCGCTCTTGAACAGCAAACTGGCATTCTGCTCGTTCTCGCAATCGACGACGATTGCGTCGAAGTGTTGCGCCATCAGCTTTTTGACTGCAGCGAATGGCTCGTTGCAGCACTCAACCTGAAATTCCAATTCACTCAGAACTTGCGTGACGACGCGGGCAGTTTTGTCGTCTGGACAGAATAATAGTGCCTGGTAACGCATACGCTGCAATCGTAAGTACGCCCGTCAGCAGCAGCAAGTTACGTAGGTAATTTTCGTTGGCGAGTGCGCTGCTCTTGGGCGCTTAGGCCATCTAGGTTGTGTGATAAAGCCGGCATAGAATGTCGGGCATGCGCCTGCCGCTATGGCTAAAGATTTTGTGGACGATATGGGTAATCGCCTGGGCGCCGTTGTACTGGAGACAATACGGGGCGCAAAACTTCCTTTACTTCTGCGATCTGGGAAACTTCTTGATCGCAGTAGGACTCTGGCTGGAAAGCCCGCTAATTTTTTCCTGGCAAGCCACCGGCCTTCTGCTTTTTCAGACTCTCTTTGCGGCGGATCTTCTGGGCGCATTTCTCACCGGGAAGCATTGGATCGGAGGCACAGAATTCATGTTCGATGCACACTTGCCTCTGTTCCTGCGCCTGCTCAGTTTGTTTCATGTGGTGACACCGCCATTACTTCTCTGGGCGATCTGGCGTCTCGGCTATGACAAACGTGGATGGAAACTCCAGGCACTCACAACGTGGATCGTGGTCCCTATTAATTATTTTTGGCGGCCCGAGCAGGATGTGAATTGGGCGCGCGGGCTTTTCTTCCGCGAGCAGCATGTGATGCCAGGATGGAGTTATCTGCTGCTTTATCTGATTGCAGTGCCCGCACTGGTTTATTGGCCAACACATCTATTGCTTCAGTGGTGGGCCGGGAAACAGAGTGCTGCAGCCGCGGCGCGTCAATCTACACCGTTATAATTTCAGAATGAAATTTCTGATAATCGGCGGCACCGGTTTCATCAGTCGACCTCTCGTTCGCGAGCTCCAGAAACGCCAGCACAAGGTCGCTGTCTTTCATCGAGGTAGGACGCCGGCTTCGTTTAAGGGGGTAGAAATTATTTTGGGCGACCGCAAAAACCTCGAGCAGTATCGAGAAGATTTCCAGCGCTTCGCGCCCGACACTGTTATCCACATGATCCTCAGCTCCGGGCGGCACGCCGAAGCCCTGATGCGAACCGTTCGGGGTATCGCGCGCCGAGTTGTGGCTCTCAGCAGCATGGATGTCTATCGTGCTTTCGGATTATTCCACGGAACCGAATCGGGGCCTTTGCAGCCGGTGCCGCTTACAGAGCAATCAGAGGTTAGGCACAATTTGCATCCTTATCCGCCGGCAGTGTTGAACAGAGTGCAAAGCATTTTCAACTGGATGGACGACGATTATGACAAAATTCCAGTGGAGCAAGCTGTTCTGGGCGACCAAAGCCTGCCCGGAACCGTGCTGCGACTGCCGATGGTTTATGGACCGGGAGATCCGCTGCATCGCTTCTTTCCCATGCTCAAACGAATGATGGACCGGCGCACGAGAATTCTGTTGTTCGACGAAATGGCGGCATGGCGTTCGCCGCGAGGTTACGTCGAAAACGTCGCTGCAGCGATTGCCCTGGCAGCATGCTCGGATCGCGCTGTCGGTGAAATCTACAACGTTGCGGAAGAACCTGCGTTCTCTGAACTGGAGTGGGCGCGACAAATCGCTGCCCAAGCGCGATGGGACGGCGAATTCACCGTTTTGCCTCGTGAACGCACTCCCAAACATCTTCTAGTTCCAGGTAATTTTCGGCAGCAGGGGATCGCCAGCTCGAACAAAATCCGGCAAGAGCTCGGTTTTCAGGAACCGGTCTCGATAGCGGATGCGATTCGTCGAACTATCGCTTGGGAGAAAGAAAATCCGCCAGCCGAAGTCAGCCAAGAGCAGTTTGATTACCCAGCCGAAGACCGGGCAGTTGCGGCATGAACGATGCGTGGCCTCTCACTGAACCCGCGATAGCGCCCACTTTGTTGCTTCAAGCAACGCGTCCGGTCCGACCGGTTTCCCGCTCGCGTTTTCCATCCATAGGTCGGGCGTAACGTCGCCCATCTTAGCAATGCGTTCGAACTCGGGTCCGATCGCGCCCGCTTTCTTCATCTGTTCTTCGATTTGCGCTGCGATCAGATGGCCGATGGAATAATCCGGCAGATAGAGGAAAGAATCGATCATGTGCGAATACACGGCCAGCAGGACCACATCTTTCTGGTGAAACACCGGAGCGTAGTAGCGGTTCCAAATGTCTTTCGCGATCTGCAGTGTCGCGGCGTTGAGCTGGCTTGGCGTGGCTTGCGCATGGTCATACATCCAGTGCCAGACGGCGGTATCGACCAAACCGACACCTGCAATCTCGTAAGTTGTCCAGAAGTCGTTAAGCGTTTTCTCAGCCTCGCTTCTGGCATCAGGCGCGGGCAGACCAAGCAATTGAAGATCGCGACCCTGAAAAACAAACGCCAGCGCTTCCGTGAAGGCCGTATTGGGCACGCCTTTCAGCAGAGTGTGATCCACGTCATTTAATGAGAAAGTTTGTTCGACGTTGTGGCCCATTTCGTGAACGGCAATGTTGAAGCCTTTGTAATTCATGCCAGACTTTCCGACACGAGTGCGAAGATGGGCCTTTTCGGCGCGCATCTCGGCGCCCATGGCATGACCCGAGCCACGGGCGGGCTCAATAACAATATGCTGCGCTACATACTGTGCGCGCTCCGGCGAGAAACCGAGCTTGACCAAAAGATTCGGAATATCTCTTTGGTACGCTTCGGCCGTAGGATATTTCTTGGCAACGATTGCATCGAGTTCGCTCTCGCTGTATTTGCTGTCGGGACGAAAGCCGTTGTACCAGATATCAAACGGCTCGAGCCGACGTCCGAGGCGCGATTCGATCAGTTTCGCGATCGGCGGAACGAGCGGCGAAGTAAGTACTTGCTCCAGCATCGCTTTCACGCGCGCTTCTGGAATCTCGCGGTCTTCATTGAAGCGCCGTGCGATTAAAGTTGGCGCGGTGGGAGAATACGGATCGGCCTTTTTAGAAGCGAGGAAATCTTTTTGCAGAGTCGCATAACGAGTATCCGGCTCGCGCGCGTTAGTGAGCTTAATGTTAGGGGGCGGGGAGGCCTCAGAATCCTGGACCGCTGTCGGTTTCACGTCGTTTGTAAACGGATCCCAATCGACAGTGGGATTGTTGACGACAACTGCCGGAATTGTCTGGGTGACAATGCGTTCCATCACCTGTTGAATTATGCGCTGCTTCGCGAGGCCATTCTGCTTGTCGGCATAATCGGCTTTGATTTCGTCGCGAAGATTCCAATGACTTAACAGGCGCATCTTTGGCGGAAAAGGGCGCTGGCCATTTTCATCGAGCAGGTGGTGCATCCAGATGTTGTATTCCGCGACATAGCGGGCGGCGGCGGCTTCGGCCTGGGCGATCCCCAGATTTACATCCGCGGGAATGCGTTTGGAAAATTTCTGCGCGAGCCGGACTTCGGCCCACTGCCGCCGAGTCCAACTCGGGCCTTCTTTCAAGCGTTCATCCAATGTGGTGAGTGGGAAATTCAATAGCGCGACAAACGCAAGCTTGTTCTGAAAGAAATCGTCGATGATATGTGCCGAGGGATCGTACCCGCCGAACATCTCGTCGAATGGAAGCACCGGGCCAAGATCGAGATCCATCTGCTGGCGGAACTCGCGATTGATCTCATGCATGTGGCCGCCGAGTTGTTCGAGCAGGCGCTCGAAGCGGTTGAACATGGTATCGAGCGTAGCTTGATCGCCAGCGAAATTTGCGCGGACAAATTCCTCGAATGCAGCAGCATCGCCGTCCTCGGGCCGCCAGAACTCGCCCACCTGGCGCAGGCCGCGCTCAAGGCGCAGCCGCTGTGCCTCACCATATTTCGCGATTAGTTCGCGCTCGAGCTTCGCGTTGGATGCATTCACCCACGAAAGTTGCGGACTCGTGGCGGTTGAGTTGGGCATCGGGTTCTCCTGCGCGTTCACTGCGACTAAGACGATGGTGATTAAAACCCAGGCACAAATCAGGCGCATGGGATTTCCTCGAAACTGTCAGCGTTTCGGCCGATAAATATCCGTGCTGGTCCCGTAAAAAACTTCGGCCGATTCCATGACTGTTTCCGATAGCGTCGGATGTGGATGAATCGTGAGCGCGACATCTTTGGCCAGCGCACCCATTTCGATTGCGAGTACGCCTTCTGCAATCAGTTCTCCGGCGCCTGCGCCCACGATACCTACCCCCAGCACGCGCTCACTCTCCGGATCAACAATGAGCTTGGTCATGCCTTCCGTTCGGTCGAGGGTCATCGCTCGTCCCGAGGCGGCCCAGGGGAATTTCGCGACTTTAAACTCGCGATTTTGTTTCTGCGCTTCCGTCTCAGTGAGGCCACACCACGCGATTTCAGGATCGGTAAAAACAACCGCGGGAATGGCACTTGGCTCAAATGCAACTTTGTGACCTGCGATCGCTTCGACTGCGGTACGCCCTTCATGCGAAGCCTTGTGCGCCAGCATGGGCTCCCCGGCCACGTCGCCGATGGCGTAGATCACAGGATCATCCGTCTGCAACTGCTTGTTTACCTGGATGAACCCGCGTGGGCCGACCCGCACCTGAGTTTTTTCAAGCCCCGGAATCTCGGAGTTCGGTTTGCGTCCCACGGAGACCAGAACCTTGTCGAAAACTCTTTCGCGCTCCTTGACCTCCGGCCCATCGAAGGTGACGCGAATTCCGCTCGTTTCTTCCTTTACAGAAGCGACCGTAGTGTTCAGGAGGATGGATTCGAGGCTCTTTTCCATGCGCTTGTGCAGCGGAAGAACGAGATCGCGGTCCGCGCCGGGCAGCAGTCCCGAAAGCATTTCAACTACCGATACCTTGCAGCCGAGAGCTGCATAAACCGTGCCGAGTTCCAGGCCAATGTAGCCGCCACCAATCACGAGCAAAGTTTTGGGCACTTCTGCCAGGTCCAGTGCCGCGGTGGAATCCATCACGCGGGGGGTATCGAGTTTGAGAGCGGGAATGATGGCTGGCCGTGATCCCGTAGCCAGAATGATGCGGTCGAACGAACGGTTCTCTTCGCCGCCTTCCGCCTTGCTTACCCGTAAAGTGTTTGAGTTCTCGAACGCGGCTCGTCCTTGCATATACTGGACCTTGCGCTGCTTCGAAAGCACTCCTAGGCCACCGGTCAGTTTCTTGACAACATCTTCTTTCCAGGAACGCAGGCGAGAGACGTCGATTTTTGGCTCGCCGAACTCCACTCCCCAATTTTTCGCGTGCTGTGATTCGCCAATAAGATTGGCGACGTGGAGGAGCGCTTTGGAGGGTATGCATCCGCGGTACAGGCAAACACCGCCAGGGTTCAGCTCGGGATCGATCAGCGTGACTTTCAACCCCAAATCGGCGGCGAGAAAGGCGGCGGCGTAGCCTCCCGGCCCAGCGCCGATGACTGCGATGTGCATGTTAGAAGTTTCGGTCATTATTCTTTATCAACCACGAAGGGCACTAAGGTACACGAAGTGAAGCACAGAAATCCTGTCTTCCTCTGTGGTCCTCTTTGTCCTCTGTGGTTTTTCTTTCATCCCTGAACGGATAGCAAGAACGGTTGTTCGAACGCTTCCGCGATCCAGCGGAGGAAGCGGGCGGCGTCGGCACCGTCAATTAGCCGGTGATCGTAGGAGAGCGAGAGCGGTAGCACCAAGCGCGGCTCAAATTTTCCGTTGATCCAAACCGGTTCCATGCTCGATCGCGACAAGCCGAGAATCGCGACTTCGGGGTGATTCACGATGGGCGAAAAACCCGTGCCGCCAATGCCGCCAAGATTGGTGATGGTGAATGTACCGCCTTCCATTTCCTGGGGAGTAAGTTTCTTGTCGCGGGCTTTTTGGGAGAGATGGGTGAGTTCGGTGGCAAGTTCGACGATGTTCTTCTTATCCACGTCGTGAATCACCGGTACGAGCAGTCCGCGATCGGTGTCAACCGCGACACCGATGTGGATGTACTGCTTGTAGATGATCTCTTCCTTCGACATGTCGATGCTGGCGTTGAATTGTGGGAAAACCTTCAACGCGGAGGCGCAGACTTTCAGCGCGATAGCTGTGACCGTCATTTTGCCGCCGGCTTCTTCGGCCTTTGGCGCGAAGCGAGCTCGCAACTGCTCGAGTTCGGTGATATCAGCTTTGTCGTGCTGAGTGACATGCGGAATAGTGCTCCATGCTTCCCACAAGTGCTCGGCGGTTTTCCGCCGGACACCGCGCATAGATACGCGCTCGACTTTCCCCCATTTCGAAAAATCGGGAAGCTCCGGCTCAACCACATGGGTGCGAGGCGCCTGCGCGGCCTCGCTGACTGAGGTGAGCAGCGCCTTGGAGTGAGCCTTGACGTCATCGTCATTGATGCGTCCGCCCGGGCCGGTGCCTTTCACGGCTTGAATGTCAAGGCCTAACTCACGCGCGAGGCGTCGAACGTGCGGCGCGGCGGGAACGGGCTCACGGTATTCGGTGCCGGCTACTTTGCCGAGCTGCGCGGGCATGGTGAAATCCGGCGTCGTTAGACGTGGCTGATCGACTGGAAGCGCCTGCTCTTCGGTCTTGCCCTCGGCTTTTATCGCCGCTTGAAAGGCAAGGCGGGCGCCATGCTGGCCGGAAACGTGTTCGACGGGAGCGTGCTTCACCGGCTCGGGCTGCAGTGTGACGCCACCTTCGAGCGTAAAGATGACCTGTCCGACTTTGACCTTCTCGCCTTGCTTTACTCGAACTTCCTTCACTACTCCGCTCACGCTCGATGGAACCTCCACCACAGCCTTGTCGGTTTCGAGTTCCATGATTGGCTGGCCTTCGGAAACCTTAGTGCCGGGCGAGATCATCAGGCGGACGAGATCGGCGGCTTCGATGTTCTCGCCAAGTTCAGGAAGTCTGAATTCTGTGGCAGCAGCGTAAGGTGGCGGTGGAGGAGTCTTTCGGCGCTCGACCTGCGGCTGGGTGGCGGGAGCTGACGCGGGCCTTTCTTCAGGGATTGCTGTTGCTGGCGCTTTGGATTCCGGACCTTTCGTCTCAGGAGCTCTGGCCTTCGCGCCTGTCCCATTTTCAACTGTGAAGATGACCTGGCCGACTTTGACTTTCTCTCCCTCTTTTACGCGAATGTCTTTTACGGTGCCGCTTACGGACGACGGAACCTCGACAACGGCTTTGTCGGTTTCGAGTTCCATCACTGGCTGGCCTTCGGCGATGTTCGCCCCCGGCGCGATCATTAGACGCACGAGGTCGCCCTGTTCGATGTTCTCGCCGAGTTCGGGAAGTTTGAATTCGATCACTGCAATTCCCCGCCTTGTTCTGTGTCCTCCCAGTTTTAACCACCGAGGGCACAGAGGAACACAAAACCAATAACTTTAGCTAATTGCTGGGTTCGCTTTCTCCGGATTGATGCCGAAGTCTCTTACGGCTTGCTCGACCTTTTTTATTTCGATGTGTTTCTCCCGCGCCAGCGCATGCAACGTTGCCAGCACAACGTGTTTGGCATCGACTTCGAAAAAATCACGCAGTGACGCGCGGTTCTCGCTGCGTCCGAAACCATCCGTGCCTAGCGCGATGAGCGGACGCGGGACCCACTGAGCAATCGATTCCGGCAGGACTTTCATGTAGTCCGATGCCGCCACAAATACTCCCGGCGCGTCTTTTAGGCATTGCGTTACGTATGGCACGCGTGGGGTTTGGACAGGATGCAGCATGTTCCATCGCTCACAATCATTACCGTCGCGGTACAAGGATTTGTAACTGGTCACGCTCCAAACATCGGCTGCCACGTTGTATTTCTCTTCCAGAATCTGCTGCGCCTTGAGAACTTCATACATGATCGTGCCGCTGCCGAAAAGCTGGGCGCGCAGCTTAGCATCTTTTTTTGCAGAGGCTTTAAAGCGGTACATCCCCTTCAGTATTCCGTCACGTACGTCTTTGCCATCGGGCATCGGTGGCATCGGCAGCGGTTCGTTCGTGACCGTCAAATAATAGAAGATGGATTCCTGATCCACATACATGCGCTTGATGCCGTTCTGAATGATCACGGCAATCTCGTACGCGAACGCTGGATCGTAAGCCAGCAGATTGGGCACGGAAAGCGCCAGCACGTGGCTGTGGCCGTCCTGGTGTTGCAGTCCTTCGCCGGCGAGTGTCGTCCGCCCAGCTGTGCCACCGAGCAGGAAGCCACGAGTACGCATGTCGGCCGCGGCCCAGATCAGGTCGCCGATACGCTGAAACCCGAACATCGAGTAGTAAATAAAAAACGGGATCGTGTTGATCCCGTGAGTGGCATACGCAGTGCCGGCTGCGATAAACGAGCACATCGAACCAGCTTCAGTAATGCCTTCTTCCAAAATCTGGCCGTCTTTTGCCTCTTTGTAATAGAGGAGCGTGTCCATGTCGACCGGCTCGTAGAGCTGGCCCACGCTGGAATAGATTCCCACTTGGCGGAACAGCGCCTCCATGCCAAAGGTGCGCGCTTCATCAGGAATGATGGGGACAATCAGTTTGCCAATTTCCGGATCGCGCAGCAGCTTCGAAAGCAGGCGGACGAAAACCATCGTCGTGGAAACTTCGCGGCCTTCGGTTCCCTTGTAAAACTCTTCAAAGTGCGATTCCGCGGGCGGTTGAATCGGCTTGGCGCGAACCTTGCGCTCGGGCAGATACCCGCCGCCGAGCTGCTTGCGGCGCTCCTGCAGGTAGCGAACTTCCGGGCTGTCATCCGCAGGCCGATAGAAGGGCGCTTCGTGCAGTTCTTCATCCGGGATCGGAATGCCGAAACGTGAGCGAAACATGCGCAGCTCTTCTTCGTTCAGTTTTTTCTGTTGGTGGGTGATGTTCTTGCCTTCGCCCGCTTCGCCCAGCCCATAACCTTTAATCGTTTTCGCGAGAATGATTGTTGGCGATCCTTTGTGCTCGACGGCTGCTTTGTAGGCGGCATGAACCTTGATGGGATCATGTCCGCCCAGCCGCATGCGCGAGAGCTGCTCGTCAGAGAGATGCTCGACCATTTTCAACAAACGGGGATCTGTGCCGAACAGGTTCTGGCGGAAATACGCTCCGCTCTCAACGAAATATTTTTGATATTGGCCGTCGGTGATCTCACCCAATCGCCGCACTAAAATTCCGTCTCGATCATTGGTGATCAGGCTGTCCCAGTCGCTGCCCCAGACAACTTTGATCACATTCCAACCAGCGCCGCGAAAAATGGCTTCCAGTTCCTGAATAATCTTTCCATTGCCGCGAACCGGCCCATCAAGGCGCTGCAGGTTGCAGTTCACCACGAAGATTAGATTGTCGAGACGCTCGCGCGAGGCTAGCGTGATCGAACCGAGCGACTCGGGTTCATCCATCTCTCCATCCCCGAGAAATGCCCAGACTCTTCCGCCCGTCGCCTGCTTCAGCCCACGATTCTCGAGATATTTGATAAAACGCGCCTGATAGATCGCCTGAATTGGGCCAAGTCCCATGGAAACCGTCGGGAACTCCCAGAAATCAGGCATCAACCAGGGATGAGGATAAGAAGAGAGCCCTCCGCCCGGCTTCAGTTCGCGTCGGAAGTTTTCCAGTTTTTGGCGCGGAATGCGGCCTTCCAGATACGCGCGGGCGTACATGCCCGGAGCAGCATGGCCCTGAAAATAAACGATGTCACGATCGCCGCTTTCCGTTTTTGCATGAAGAAAATGATTGAATGCAACTTCGTACAGGGTTGCGGACGATGCAAAGGTAGAAATATGTCCGCCGATGCCCTCTTGCATCTTATTCGCCCGCACCACCATGGCCAGAGCATTCCAACGCACCAGACTTTTAATTCGGCGCTCCATTTCCTGACTTCCGGGAAATGGCGGCTGCTGGCGCGCAGCGATCGTGTTCTGGTACGGCGTAGTCGCCGTAAACGGCAAGTTAACCCCGGCCTGGCGCCGCGCGTGTAGTGAGAGCTGTTGCAGCAAACGGCCGGCGCGATCGGGGCCGCCCTTGTACAAGACATAGTCGAGCGAATCCAGCCACTCTCGCGTTTCCAGAACTTCCAATCCGTCGGTCTGAGTCTCAGGCACGTCAGCACTTCTCCCGGTTGTGGGTGCGGAACCTTCAATCATAGTAAATCACGCGGAAATTTGCTGGCACGTAGGTCTTGGTGGGAAAATATGCTTGAGCGAAGCGATCGCGCATCGGTTTGGCAGTAAGCATCATCCAAACGTTGTAGCTCTTTTCAAGTC
>DAIMDJ010000026.1:9757-14375 GCA_036725905.1 Terriglobales bacterium | reverse complement strand
AGCTGTGTGATTACTGCTTTAAAGGCAATGAATCCTTGCAAGCAGGACATTAACCCTATCGCGGTCATATCAAAGATCTACCACAAGTCAGGTCACCACAATGGAAATTGATGGTAAACGAATCCTAATTGAGGGCAAAATTCCGCGGATTGCCAGGCTGGAGCAGGAATGGTGCGAGGACGTCGAGGATCCCAAAACATTGGTGAACGAGCTGGGGAAGACCGAACCGAGGGCGGATATCCTGACTTTTACGCAACGTTTGCCGCATGTAGAACCCAAATACGCGTATCAGATGGAACTCGATTCCATGGCGGCCCTTCCGATAAAGAGCTATTCCTTTTGGTGGGAGAAACAAATTGAGCGAAAAGCCCGAAACAAGGTCCGCAAAGCTCAAAAGAACGGCGTTATCGTAAAGCCGGCTACATTTGACGATCGCTTCATTCAGGGAATGACATCGATCTTCAACGAGACTCCCATTCGTCAGGGACGGCGTTACTTGCACTATGGAAAGGATTTCGAGACTGTAAAACGCGAGTTTGGGCGCTTCTTGTTCCGAGAGGAACTTTTCGGCGCATACCTGGGCAACGAGTTGGTGGGCTTCATTTTTCTTGCCGACGCAGGCGGATACATCTATCTGGGTCAGATCATCTCGAAAATAGCTCATCGCGATCTCGCCCCCAATAATCTGCTTTTGGCCAAGGCGGTGGAACGCTGTGCTGAAAAAGCCGTGCCATATCTTGTGTATGCGCTTTGGCTTGACGACAGTCTTGGCAACTTCAAACGAAGCAATGGTTTTCAAAGGTTTGACCTTCCCAGATATTTCGTGCCTCTAACAGGTAAAGGAAAACTGGCCTTGAAGGTCGGGCTTCACCGCGGTTGGAAGGAGGCTGTTCCAAAGCACCTTAGAAAACCGCTGAAGAGACTGAGAAGACGTTGGTACGCTTTGCGCTGGCGATCGGCCACGAAGGCAAACTTTAGCTGACGCGAAAGATAATGAGATCTTTTGCACGCCCTGTAGGAAGCTCTAATGCTCGGACTCGATCGCGAGGGAAACTCGAGTGTTAACTGAGATTCCAAGTCACCGTGAAAACTGAACATACGCCGACCATGCTACGCATTTTGCTGTTAGCGCCTGATTGTGATCCGGAGCGCGTCAGCATCCCTTTTGTCAGCTACTGTCATGCGGCAGCGCTCGCCCAACTCCATGAGGTCACCTTGGTCGCAGGAGCGCCCGTTGAAGGCGCTCTGCGCCGTGCCAAGGCGCCATTCCGCGGCATAGAGGTGGTCCGGATGCCATTGCTCGAGCGCCTCTATGCCTGGAGTTTGCGCAGGATCTTCAAATACAACTATGACACTCAGGCATTGACTGCTTTCGGCTATCCTTTTGCAATTGCCTTTGAATGGCGTGCCTGGCGACAGTTGCGGCAACGTATTTTGGCGGGCGAGTTCGACGTCGTCCTTCGCCTTCTGCCGATGACGGCAGTGCTGCCGAGTCCTTTCGCGTTCTTCCTGCGCAAAGGGCCTATACCCTTCGTGCTCGGGCCGCTCCAAGGTGGTTTGGGGAGCGCGCCCGGCTTTAGCCAGCCGGACAAGCGGGAATGGATCTTTCGCGTCAGGAGTCTGTACCGGTTTCTGCCTTTTGCCCGGTCCACCTATCGCCACGCGGCAGCGATCATCGCTGCTGTGTCCCACATCCGCACCCAGTTTGCCGCCTATAGCGATAAGTTGTTCTTTATTCCGGAGAATGGCATTGCTCGGTCCCTGTGTGTCGCTGACGCGCGCCGTCCTGAGCCCGGCGCCAAACTTGAGCTGATCTTCGTGGGCGGCTTGGTTCGCCGAAAAGCTTGCTACCTCGGTCTGCGCGCGGCTACCCCCCTTTTGCGAAGTGGTTTGGCTCACTTCACGCTTATCGGCGATGGCCCAGAGCGGAGCAGCCTTGAGCAGCTTGCGAGAGATCTTGGGATCACGAACGCTGTCTCCTTTTGTGGCTGGCTTAGCCATGAGGAAGTGCTCAACCGTTTGCGAAGCGCAGATGTGGTGGTGCTTCCAGCCATTCGCGAGGGCGGTGGAGGCGTAGTGTTTGAAGCTCTCGCGAGTGGCGCCGTGCCTGTGATCCTAGACTGGGGCGGGCCCGGGGATATCGTGCACCCAGAAGTTGGTTACAAGGTCCCCCCCAGCAACGAGGAAGAGGTGGTATTACAGATGGAAAGGATTCTAAGCGAGCTCGCGGACAATCGGGACCTTGTGTATCGGCTACGACAGCAAGGCCTGTCTTACGCCCGGGAATGCTTGACTTGGGATGCGAAGGCGCAAGCCACAACTCAGGTCCTGAATTGGGTTGTGCGGCGAGGTCCAAAACCAGACCTTCCCTGGTCGAAGATGGCGCGGGTAAAGTGTGTGAATGATGTTGAGAACGCTAGCCCAGAACGCCACTACGAAGCGGGCGAGACTGTTCTGCGGCCGGGCACTGCTAACGGCTCCCCATCGCAAGATGCGGGCATGCCACGACGCTCCAGGCGCATGGAGCGTTCTTCCACGTAGCGTGCCCCACGAGCGTTTTACTGGAGCTTGTGCAACACTTTCTAGCACGTTCATGAGAATCTAGAGACACTCAGGAGGAAATTTGGATATCGACCAACGCAACAAGGTAATCGTCGTCATCGGAACACGGCCTGAAGCGATCAAGTTGGCGCCCGTAGTGCTGGAATTAGAGAGGCATCGGGCGCATTTCGAGACGCAAATCTGCGTCACGGGACAGCACCGCGAGATGCTCGACCAGATGCTACAGGTCTTCGGCCTGCGACCGGACCACGACCTAGGCGTGATGAAGGACGGACAAGACCTTTCTGGCGTGACAACGGCATGCCTGACGGGACTCGATCGGGTCCTGCGGCAGGAACGCCCGGCCGTGGTGCTTGTGCAGGGGGACACGACCACGACCTTTGCCGCCTCACTCGCTGCGTATTACCATCACATCCCGGTTGGGCACATCGAAGCCGGCCTGCGTACGGGGAAGAAGTACGATCCATTTCCCGAAGAGATCAACCGCCGCCTCACGACTCACCTTTCGGATTTTCATTTCGCTCCCACGGAAGTCGCGCGGCGGAACCTACTCTTGGAAGGGGTCAGGCCGGAAAGCATATCGGTAACTGGAAATACGGTCATCGATGCTCTGTTGCTCACACAGGCACGCTTGGCCGAAGAACCGAGACTGGCAGTCGATTACCTGGGATCAACGGATGGGTTGCGGATCATCCTAGTGACCGCTCATCGGAGAGAGAGTTTCGGTCTACCATTTCGGCGGATCTGCGAGGCAATTCGAGCCATTGCTGAGCGCCGACGTGATGTGCTGGTCGTTTATCCTGTTCATCTCAACCCGAATGTGCAGGCTCCCGTGCGCGAAATTCTCGACGGGGTGCCCAACGTCAAGCTGCTCGCGCCGCTTGACTACGTCTCCTTCGTCGCCTGCATGCAGCGCGCCTACATCTTGCTCACCGACTCCGGAGGGATTCAGGAAGAAGGGCCCTCGCTGCGCAAGCCGGTTCTTGTGATGCGCGAAACTTCAGAACGCCCCGAAGCAATCGCTGCCGGCACCGCCTGCCTCACGGGCACGGATCCAGAGGCGATTGTCGGAACGGTTAGTTCGCTCCTTGACGACCCGGCTCGCTACAAGCAGATGACTAGCCGCCCCAATCCCTACGGCGATGGTGATGCTGCCGAGCGAATCGTCCAGTTCCTCATCAGTCGGATGACAAGCCTGCCATCCCCAGCGGTATCGCCTACCGAGGGCGTCGTCTATGCCTGAAAAACTTTTAGCGATGCGGGGTTTAGTGCACAAGATCTACGGCGGCTTGCGCATAGTCCGGGTGTGCAGCGATTGGCCAAAGTGGTTCCATGAGTACTTTACCAACCCAAATGACGGCAGGCTCGACTGCTATAGGATGCGGTGCGGAACGCGGCTGCATACCCGTCGCAACCGTTGCGACTTCCACATGATCGACGAGATCTGGGGCTACCGTAAGTACGACTACTTTGGGTACCGCGTTCAGCAGGGCGATATAGTGGTGGACATCGGCGGAAACATTGGGGCTTTCGCCACGTATGCGGCGGCGGTGTGCCGGGCATCGCGGGTCCTCGTATTCGAGCCATTCCCGGAGAACTTCGCCATGCTTACCCGTAATGTTGAGGAGAACGGGCTCCAGATGGTGACCTGCGTCAACGAGGCCGTCTATGGGGTTCGCGGACAGCTGCCGTTCCATGTCCATTCTACAGACTCGGGTTCGCACAGTCTTGCGACTCTCGCGATCGAACAAAAATCTGGAACGTCGATCGAGGTTCAGTGCTGCACTCTTGCAGACGTCTTCGATCGGTTCGATCTCGACCGGATCGACTACCTGAAAATGGACTGTGAGGGAGCAGAGTACGATATCCTCGATGCATCCGCAGCTCCATTGCTGAGGCGGGTGCGACGGATCTCAATGGAATACCACCAACACCAGTTCGGTAGCCCCGGTGACCTTGAAACACTCCTTCGAGACAATGGCTTCGAAGTGCGCAGGTTCGGCGGCCACCGAATATACGCCAGCAGGCTGCAGTGAGTCGACAGCGGCGCGGCATC
>DAIMDJ010000026.1:0-9657 GCA_036725905.1 Terriglobales bacterium | reverse complement strand
GTGCTATTCAACTATTAAACGCGCTTTGGCTTCCTCGGGAAAAGCGACCCTCGAAGATTTAAACTCGCTTTCTTCCGGTCTTCGAAATCACTTCCGTAATGTTTACAAGTGTGCCGACGAAAATTGTAGTGAGCGAGCACCTGACAGAATGGCAGATTCGCTAGCTGTGAGGACATTGCGAAAGCAGAGCAGACTGAGTAAAATAAAAAGTTTAGGACAGGTGGCTGAGTGGTTTAAGGCAGCAGCTCGCAAGGGCTGTTATACGGCGCAAGTCGTATCGGAGGTTCGAATCCTTCCCCTGTCCGCCAAATCTGAATATTGCGCGAAGCCAAAAAAGGCAAACGTTGCCCTTCTCTCTCAACAATCAACCATCAACCGTTAACTTCAAATGCCTGGCATCGTTGGAATAATCAGTCAAAGGCCATCGGAGCAGTATGATGCTCTGGTGAAGTCCATGGTTAATTGCCTAATGCATGAGCCGTTTTATACGAATGGCACCCTTGGCAATGAGGAGCTCGGTCTCTGGAGCGGATGGGCCTGCCACAAGGGGGCTTTCGGAGATTGTCTTCCTATCTGGAATGAAAAGAAAGATATCTGCCTTCTCTTTTCCGGCGAAGATTTCACCGACCAAACTGACATCGGCGCGCTTGGAACGCGTGGGCACGACCTTGGCTCAGATGACGCAGGTTATCTCGTCCACCTGTACGAAGAGATGGGTTGCGAGTTCTTGGAGAAACTCAACGGCTGGTTTAGCGGTGTGTTACTGGACCTTCGTGAGCAGAAAGTTGTTCTGTTTAACGACCGGTATGGAGTAAATCGAATTTTTTATCACGAAGACGCGAGCGGATTTTATTTTTCTTCTGAAGCGAAGGCCCTTCTTAAAATTCTGCCTCGCACTCGGCAACTTAATCTGCGTAGTTTGGGCGAGCTTGTCAGTTGCGAGGCCGTTCTGGAAAATAGAAGCCTTTTCTCCGGGATCTCGCTGCTTCCGGCAGGTTCCTCATGGGTGTTCTCCCGGGGAGAACCAGTGAAGAAAAAAGCTTACTTTAAGCAGGAAGCGTGGGAAAGTCAGCCAGAGCTAAGCGAAGGTGACTTTTACGAGAAATTGAAAGAAACCTGGACACGGGTTCTTCCCAAGTATTTCCATGGGAAACAGTCCGTCGGGTTATCCTTGACCGGCGGAGTGGATAGCCGGATGATCCTGGCCTGGGCGCCTCGTCTCCCGGGCACACTTCCGTGCTATACGTGGGGCGGTAAATACCGTGATTGCGCAGACGTGAAGATTGCGCGGCGCACCGCGAGAGTTTGCCGGCAGCCTCACAACACGATTCTCGTGGCCGCCGAGTTCTTGTCGCAGTTTCACGACTTGGCCGAGAAAGCGGTTTATATTAGCGACGGCACCGTGGACATAACCGGGTCGATCGACCTGTACGTCCAAAGGCTTGCCCGCCAGATCGCCCCGGTCCGGCTTAGCGGTGTCTGCGGTGGCGAAATCTTGAGGCGACTTGTAATGTTTAAACCAGATCCTCCTCAACAAGGCCTTTTCGATCCGGACTTGGAGAGCTCCTTTCGGGATGCTGCCAAGACCTACGCCGGGGAGCTGCAAGGCCACAGGCTTTCTTTCACTTCCTTTAAGCAGGCGCCGTGGTATATGGCGAGCAAATTTACCGTAGAACGATCGCAAGTCACATATCGAACGCCTTATTTTGATAACGATCTGGTTGCGCTGGCATATCAAACGCCGGCAAAGCTGTTACACAACGGGCCGGCGCTTCGGCTCATTGCTGATGGAAATCCAGCATTAGGAAAGATTGGAACAGATCGCGGTCTCGTCTTTCGATCAGTTCCCGGTGTTAATCGGGCGCTGCATTGGTACCAAGAGTTCACCTTTAAAGCAGAATACGCCTACGACTATCGCATGCCCCAATGGTTGGCCAGGCTCGACCATGCCTTTGCGCCCCTTCGTCTCGAAAGATTGTTTGTCGGCAGGCACAAATTCCATCACTTCCGTATCTGGTACCGGGACGAGCTGTCGCGATGGTTAAAAGAAATGCTTCTTGACTCGGGCGCGCGCACTAGACCCTACCTTCGTGCGAATTCTGTGGAAGCGATGCTCAGAGCTCATAGCACTGGGCAGCGAAACTATGCGTTTGAGATACACAAGATTTTGACCCTCGAATTCATTCAACGAAAACTGATTGAGCTGAATTAGACATATGCCACGTCCGATTGTTAGTTCTAGAGTCATCGATACTCATCGATGAATACACTAGCCAGACCTACTATGGAAGTTGGTGACCTCCAATCTCCTTCGAACCATCAGAGAGTGGCGGGTTCGTCTTCTGGCTTCAGTCGTTCTTCGGCTGCACGGTCCGCGCGAGCCGGCCTAGACCCATCTGGGCCCGAGGCCGACAGCCATCCCTCAACCCCCCGAATCGCCCTTCTCACCGGCGGCGGGGACAAGCCCTACGCCCTTGGCATGGCAGCCGCACTTACGTCGGCAGGCATATCGCTTGATTTCATTGGAAGCGACGATTTTAGGGTGCCGGAGCTGCTCGGCGATAGCCAAGTAAATTTTCTTAATCTGCGAGGAGACCAATCTTCAGAAGCACGTCTCTTAGCGAAGGTGCTACGGGTCTTGAGCTATTATGGGAAGCTTGTTTTTTATGCAGCAACGGCAAGACCGAAACTCTTCCATATTTTATGGAACAATAAGTTCGAGGTCTTCGACCGTACGCTCTTGATGCTTTATTACAGAATGCTTGGAAAGAAAATCACATTGACCGTCCACAATGTGAATGCCGGCAAGCGGGACTTGAACGATTCATTCTTGAACCGCTTTTCGCTTAGGATTCAGTACAATTTGTGCTGTCACATTTTTGTCCACACCGAAAGAATGAAAAGTGAACTTGTCAGTGACTTCGCCGTTACTGTAGACAAGGTTAGCGTCATCCCTTTTGGAATTAACAATACGGTTCCGAAGACCGACCTGACGAGTGGCGAGGCGAAGCGAATGCTAGGCATAGCCGATAGCGATAAAACCCTCCTCTTTTTTGGGAACATCGCGCCTTACAAAGGACTCGAATACTTGGTCTCCGCCTTCACGGAGCTCTTAAATAAAGATCGAAGTTACCGACTGATTATCGTAGGGAGACCCAAAGGATCCGAGGGTTACTGGAAGCAGATTCAGGAGGGGATCGTACGCAACGATATCGGTGATCGAATCATTCAAAGGATTGAGTACATTCCAGACGAAGAGACGGAATTATTCTTCAAAGCGGCCGACGTACTGATTCTGCCGTACACCCGCGTCTTTCAGAGCGGCGTGCTTTTCCTGGGCTATAGCTTTGGATTGCCTGCCATCGCCGCAGATGTGGGGACCTTGAAAGATGAAATCATTGAAGGTCAAACAGGTTTTGTGTTCAAGCCGCAGGATTCATCCGATCTGGCCAAGACAATCTGGCGGTATTTCACAACTGAATTATTTAGCGGACTCGACAGATGGCGACCGAAGATCAAGGCTTACGCCAACGAACGTAATTCGTGGAATGAGGTGACTAAGATTACGACGTCAGTTTATTCGAATGTCTTGGGACACTGACCTCGCGCGGCCGCCGAAGCCGCTTTGGCACGCAAGAGACTCCTCACTGATCCGGTTTACGGTTCAACAGTTTTACAGAACACTGCTCCTTCCGCTAGGGCAGGCCCTTATGGGCCGGAGACTGACCTCTAACTTCTGAATAGAAAGCGGAAAGACTCTATGAGCAAAGACAAACTTATCGTCATAACCGGTGCAGGTGGCTTTATTGGTGGGAATTTGGTGAAATATTTCAGCGACAAAGGTTTTACACGAATCCGGGCGGTGGATAAGAAACCAATTTGCGAATGGTACTTGCGCGTGCCAGAGGCCGAAAATCTTTGCCTTGATTGCAGCAGGGAGGAAAATTGTAAGCTCGTTTGTGAGGACGCGGCGGAAATTTATAATCTCGCAGCGGACATGGGTGGCATGGGGTTTATCGAACGGTTCCGCATCGAATGCCTGCGTAGCATCCTGATCAACACTCATATGATCGAGGCAGCGTACCAAGCGGGCGCAGATAGATATTTCTTTTCTTCTTCCGCCTGCGCTTACAGCACTCTCCTGCAGGAAGACACCAATGCCCGTGCGCTGAAGGAATCCGATGCTTACCCTGCCATGGCTGAGCGCGGTTATGGATGGGAAAAGCTTATCTCAGAAATGTTTTGCCAGGAATACTGGGCGGAACGCGGAATGAAGACCTTTATCGCTCGCTTTCACAATGTGTACGGCCCATGGGGCACCTGGGATGGTGGCCGAGAGAAAGCGCCAGCGGCTATTTGCCGTAAAGTCATCGAGGCAATTGACAAAAAGGATCTTCGCATTTCGATCTGGGGCGATGGCCGCCAAGCGCGCAGTTTTATGTATATCGACGATTGTGTGAAAGGGATCGATATGATCATGCATTGTGACGATCTGATCGCGACACCGATCAATCTTGGTTCGAGCGAACTCGTGCTGATTGACGATTTGGTATCGAAGGTTGAAAAGATCGGTGGCGTGAAATTGAAGCGCGAATATGATGTTAGCGCTCCGCGCGGTGTGGCCGGTCGAAATAGTGATAACACGTTCATAAAATCTGTCTTTAATTGGGAGCCGAACACAACTTTGGATATTGGGCTGCGGGATACCTATGACTGGATTAAGGAACAGTATTACTCACGCAAGCTGGGAGATCACACTGCTCGCTCGGAGACGGTCGGCCATTCCGTTTCACCTTTGTCACAGGAATAACGTTCATGAGGATAGCATACGTCACGCCTTACCAAGGGTCGACTCTTGAGCAGAGGCGCCCGATTGCCCGAAATCTTAGCCTATCTAATAGGATTAAGATCGAACTGGTTGCTCAGTTGCTGCAGGCAAACGGACATGAGGTCGAAATCATATCTGATGGTGCGGTCATCGAGCTTGGGGCGAGATTCTACCCTGGGTTTTGGGAGACTGAGCTATCTCACCCCGATATTCCGGTTTATTATGTCTCGTCATTACCTATTAGGCGAATCAATGGTTTCTGGGCTGGCTGGCAGGCGGCGCGTTTTCTTAAGAAGCGACATCGGGTACGTCCGTTCGATCTGGTAATTATTCTAAATCTCAGGTCGACACAGATTAGTTGTGCTAGTTATGCGATTAAACACCTTGGTCTGCCGGTTATTTTTCAGTACGAAGATGATGTATTCGTAAGTGTTTCTGGCGAAGCGGAGGAGGACGGATGGGTATCAAGATGCCATCGTTCTGCATACAAGAGGATCTTGAGTAGCGTTTCTGGATGTATGGCTGTCTCCCCGCATCTGCTGTTGCAGTTGCCAGTGCACATACCCAAGCTCCTCCTACGAGGTGTTGTCGGAGACGATGTTTTGAAAACTAGTGAGGACATGAAGGCAAAGAAGAGGAATTGTGTTGTCTTCTCAGGTACACACGTAGAGTCGAACGGTGTCAGCGAACTCATAGCTGGATGGGAGAGCGCAGCGATCCCACGCTGGGAACTCCATATCACCGGCTTCGGCACAATGACAGAAGAGCTACACAAGATGGCTGCCAGGGATCCGAGCATCATGTTTCATGGGATGATTAGCCGGGAGGAATTGGTTCGACTGCTATGCTCGGCGAGGATCTGCATCAATCCGCACGTGGTCAGTCAAACTCCCGGAAATGTCTTCGCCTTTAAAATTATCGAGTATCTCGCGGCCGGGGCTCACGTTGTGACGACGCCCATGGGCAACCTGGAGCCCGGGCTGGAAAGTGGAATCACCTACATGGACGACAATAGTCCGGCTACGATTGCAGCGACATTGCAGCGGGTGATCCGCGAACGTGACTATGAGCGCACCGCAGCGGAGGCAGCAATGCAAAGCTACGGTCCAGAGGCAGTTTCAATATCCTTAGATAAGCTTCTCAACAAGGTCATGGCGGCGAATAACAGAGATCAGAAGTTCGTTCGGGCAAATCGGTCCGTTGCCGGATCAGAAGTCGGAAGTCAGAGGGCAGGATCATCGAATTTTCAATGAACGTCGAAAATCCTCATACTCTTGGCGGCCGGGTTGTGACCAATGACACGTCGGCGGCGTGTTTGATCGAGGCAGAGAAGATCGCTTTCGGAGGTTGGAGTCTCAGTCTCAGCGTGGCGCGAGTCAGCCTTAGCTTTGCACTCGCCGCGGCGAGCGCCTTCGTACGTCGATGAAAGTGTTGATTATTAAGCTTGGAGCGACCGGCGACGTCGTCCGGACCACGCCGCTCTTGAGGCGATTAGATGGACTGGTCAGCTGGATCACGGCAGAAAACAATCTACCGTTGCTCGAGGGCATCGATCGGGAACTGCGTTGTGTTTCATGGGAAAATCGCAAGCGCATCGCCGATACCACCTACGATCTGGTGATCAACCTGGAGGACGATCGAGAGACAAGCTCGTTTTTGGAGGAGTTAAAGTTCAGACAACTCTTTGGCGCATATTTAGAGGGCAACGATGAGCCGACTTATACTCCAGATTCACGCAGCTGGTTCGACTTAAGCTTGATTAGCGCCTACGGTCGAGAAGAAGCGGATCGACTCAAGCTTCTCAACCGGCGCACTTATCAAGAGTTGATCTTTGACGGCCTGGGTCTCGGCTTTTGCGGTGAGAGGTACTACTTGCCGTTGCCACAACCGACCGGACTGCAGGGGGATGTGGCGATCTCATCGACTGCCGGTCCGATCTGGCCAATTAAGAAATGGGCCTATTACAACGAGTTGCAGAAGGAACTGGAAGCGCAAGACCTGAAGGTAAACATCCTGGAGAGCCGGCCCACCTTGCTTGAGCACCTGGCCGACGTGCAGGGGCACCGCTGCCTCGTTTCCGGCGATAGTTTGCCCATGCACCTGGCGCTGGGCAGCGGCGTGCGTTGTGTTTCCATTTTCACCTGCACCAGTCCATGGGAAATATACGGGTACGGGTTGCAGGAAAAAATTGTCTCTCCTTTGTTGGAAAAGTTTTTCTATAAGCGCGGGTATGATCGAAACGCGACCACCGCAATTAGCGTTGAGAAAGTAAAAGATGCGGTGATGGCGCAGTTGGACGCATTGACGGTCAGCGCTGGTTAAGTGAACAGATGGCTACCTTGCTTGAGCCGCGAACAACTGATGAGGACGGGGAACTTCCAAAAAGGCTGCAGCGCAGGTGGCAGCTTCCACTTCGGGAAAGAGCGGACCTCAAAACATGGGTGTTTGCGACAAGGATGGCGGTTTCTCCGCAAGGGCGTCCGACGTTTCCAATACGGTGCCTGCTGCAGAGATGGCCCATATCCAAGGAATTCCACATTGCTATCGGACAGATGTGGCGTGAACTATGCGAATCCGATCGGTTTCGCGAAACCGCCTGACCGTTCCCATTCAACAAATCTGCTAAGGTGATGAGTGTTGATCTTTCCAACCCGGTGAAAAGCGACGCAAGCTGCACCGCCTTTCCATCTGCAACTTCGGCGACAGCCAGCGCCGCCGAACAACACTTTGCGACCGATCATCTGCTGACGAATCTCAGACAACGCACGATCTCCAGCGGGCTGATCTCCGCAGTGGCGCAGGGCGCGCAGTTCTTTCTGAATCTTGCCTACGTCATGGTGCTCGCCAGACTGCTCGTGCCGCAGGACTTCGGACTGTTCGCCATGGTTACGACCGTCATGGGCTTCCTCCGCATTTTTCAGGATGCCGGCCTTTCGATGGCCACGGTGCAGCGACAGGAGATCACCCATGCACAGGTCTCCAATCTGTTCTGGGTAAACGTAGCTGTGGGTGGTGTAGCTACTCTGTTCGTGGCGTCGTCAGCGCCGGCAATCGCGTGGTTCTATCGTGAACCCAGGCTAGTGAGCATGACCCTTGTGCTCTCAATTACTTTTGTGCTCACCAGTTCGGCGGTCCAACACATTGCGCTGTTGAACCGGCAGATGCGTTTCGGCGTCATTGCGATTATTGACGTTGTTTCCATGCTTGCCGGTTACCTGACCGGCATAGCCCTGGCGCTATCGGAATATGGCTACTGGGCCCTGGTATTCGCCTATGTGGTTCAGGTTACCATTAGACTTGTGCTGGCGTGGTCGATGTCGCGGTGGCGGCCTCGATTACCCTCCCGGAACACTCAAACCTGGCATCTATTGAGTTTCGGAGCGAATGTTACTGCGGCAAGTCTGATGTACGAGTTCGCCCGGGGGGCGGACAGTCTTCTGATTGGGCGGTTCTTCGGCGCCGCCGCGATTGGCCTGTATTCGAGAGGCTCCATCCTTCTTATGCGGCCGGTGCAACAATTCATCATCCCAATCAATGCCGTGTTTGTTCCCGCACTGTCACGGATACAAAGCCAGCATGACCGGTATCGACGAACATTCCTTCAGGTGTTCGAGGCGATCGCGCTGGTCGACTTTCTACTTACGGGTCTGTTTCTTGCCTTGTCCTATCCGTTGACGCTGGCCGTACTTGGCCCAAAATGGGAAGGAGCAATAGTAATCTTCGCCGGTTTTACCATGGCGGCCCTGGCCTGTCCGCTTTTCGCTGCGTCCGCGTGGCTGTTCGCCAGCCAGGGACGCGGGAAGGACTGGGTCCTTACCAGTGCGATTATGTCGGGTGTTACCCTTTGTTCTTTCCTTGCCGGACTGCCGTTCGGTCCCGCCGGTGTGGCGATATTCTATTCGGCTTCGTGTGTCCTCATACAGTTGCCATTTGTCTATTACATCGCCGGGCGGCGGGGTCCGGTGAGCAGGAAAGATCTTTGGACCGGATCCCTGCGGCATCTGCCAGTCTGGGGAGTAGTTTGCGGCACTGCCTGGCTCGCACGCACTTTCGTGCTTGACGCTAACCCGTGGATGCAATTGTTCCTGTGCGGGCCAGTAGCGCTGCTGGCGGGAGGGGCGTACATTGCTCTTTCTTCTCCTTCCCGACGCGTGGCGGTGAACGTTTTCTCAATCGTGCGGGACTTGAAGAATGCTCCTACGCTCGCGTCCGCGTGAAGTTAGCACGTCCCACATTGGAATGGATCTCGTTTTGCTCTTGCTCTTCAGAACCAAGATTGGGACCTGAGCAAGAGCCGGATTGAACACGCGAGGACCGATGAGCGATACACTAAAAGCCTCATCAAGCCCAAAAGCTTTCGGGGCTTCTCGGTTGACACAGGCAGCGTCGGCCCGCGCGATGTGGGGCATGTTTGATCGCAAGGAGCGTTGGTCGCTTTCCTGGCGTGGGCGATTGATCCTGGCTTTCGTTGTTGTGCTTATCAGTGTTCTAGGTTTTAGAAGCCTTTACCCTTTTCTTGCGATAACCCATCGCGCCAATGCAAATATTCTGGTGGTCGAAGGGTGGATACACGAATACGGAATTCGGGCGGCCGTAACGGAATTTCGAAGTAGCCACTATGAACACGTCTTTGCGACGGGCGGACCGGTAGTGGGCTCTGGAGGATACATCAATGATTTTTATACCTCCGCCAGTGTGGGTGCGGAACTTTTGAAAAAATGCGGCGTTCCGGATGAGCGGCTACAGATGGTCCCTTGCCGTGTGATGGATCGCGACAGAACCTACGGGTCGGCAGTTGCACTGAGAAAGTGGTTTGGCGAACAGAATAT
>DAIMDJ010000025.1:12460-14425 GCA_036725905.1 Terriglobales bacterium | reverse complement strand
CCTCCGCAGCCATTCTCGAGGCCGACCACCATCAGGACCACGAACAGCACGCCAAACAGCTTCCCCCGTGGAGCACGCCTCATGCGGCCGAATCCGAGCAGTACCAAAGAGACCGCAAGCGCGTACTTTAACGACCCCCCCTTGCCTGTGCCGAAGCTGGAATCGTAGCCGTAGTTCTTACGTTCACCACAACATTCGTATCGCCGCTGCCAGATCCAACGGAACTGGGCGTAAACGAGCATGTGCTTAGTGCGGGCAAGCCGAAGCAGGCGAGTGTCACGCTCGCAGGGAATGTGCTCGCGTTACCCAAAGGTCTGACGTCTAGGTTGTAGCTCGCCGTTTGTCCCGCCGTGACGGTCTCAGGCGCAGAGTTGTTATTGATCGCAAAGTCGAAAGTTGAGTTAAACACTACGCCGGCAGAATGCGTGATGTGCCCACTATCACTTCCTGTAGCAACTATATTGAAGTTGTAGTTCTGCACCACATCGCTGCTGACGCTCACCGTAAACGCAGCCCCGCCCGCAGTGGGCGTGACGCTCCCAGGAGCGGGCGTACACGTCACAGGCCCTCCGCTTCCGCAGCTCAAAGTCACCGAACTGGAATATCCGTTCACCGAAGTCAGAATTCCATTAAGAGTTGCAGTTCCCGTGACACCGGCGGTCTGCGGCGAGTTGCTGATATTGATCGTGTAATCAGCCGACGTCGCAGTGTTCACAACTAAGGACAGATTCTGAGACCTGCTCGGACCACCAGCCGTCGACCCGACAATTAAAATCGGGAAGCTTCCAGTCGGCGTGATCGCACTTGTGTTAAGCGCCATCTTGACGGCCACCGGTACTCCCGAAACTGGATTCACCGGACCAGCAGGTTGAAAACTGCACGCCGCCCCGGCGGGAAGCCCGCTGCACGCGAGTGACACCGCAGAATTGAACGCTCCCACGGCAGTCACTTGAAAACTGACCGGACCGGAAGTATTTCCCGGCGCTACTGTCACGCTGCTGGGCGCCGGAGCGGTAAGCCCAAAATCGACTACATGCAGTGTGAGTGCGAGATTGCGAGTCAAACTATTGGCATCCGTGCCGACTCCATGCGCGTTGAAGAAATAATCTCCCACCGGTCCGCTCGCGTTAATGCTGAAAATCCCAGTCGGAGTCACACTAGAAGGCGTCATCGCACAGGTCGAAGGCGGAGGTGTTGCTCCCACGCTGCAGGTCAAGTTCACCGCGCTGCTGTATCCATTGATTGCAAGGACCGTTCCGTTGAATACCGTTGTTTGTCCGGGGAATACCGTTGCCGAATTCGCCGCAATCGAAAATTCAAAATCGGGCGCCGCGGTTAGCGCCAGCTGCCACACCCCGCGTCCATAGGTAGACGCCCGCAAAATCCTGTTCCCCCCGGAATTGAACATGTGCAGCGCCGTCACGGAAATATTCGGCAAAAATCCCGCTTGCCCGCTCCCCGGACCTACTTCCGTCCAGCTCGCCGTTCCCGTGCTGCTTGAAAACACGCCCACGTCTGTCCCCACATAGATAGTTCCTGTGCTTGGAGTCGATCCCGCAGCAATCAAAATAGCGTTTACAGGAGCATCCGGCAGGTTCGCAGTAAAGTTTGTCCAATTCACCCCGCCGTTGCTGGTTTTCCAAACGTGCGCCACGTGAAATCCCATAATGGCTACGTAGGCCGTCTTGCCAGTCTTGTCAGACGGATCAATCGCGGCGCCGGAAATCGGGAATTTGCCGGGATTAATCGCCCCAGTGCGGTCGAACCAGGCCGCGCTGTCGACATTGGTTGAGACCCAAACATGGCCGCCGGTCGGCGCCAGCGGCCCGAGTCCATCGGTCCCCGCATACATCACATTTGAAAATCCAGACGTATCTTTGATCCCGCCTGCTGCCAGTGAGCGCACCAGATTCACTTCGTTGCCGCCGCAAATGCCGTCGCCACCGGTCTCAAAGTTATTGCTCA
>DAIMDJ010000025.1:6665-12360 GCA_036725905.1 Terriglobales bacterium | reverse complement strand
GCCGGCGATCCGTTGTCCTGGGTTCCGCCCAAAATCGTATTGAGATCGCTGGGATGCTGCGAGAACGAAACAAACTGGCTCATCGATCCCAGCGTCTGGTTCAGACTGTCGAATTGATTGGTGCCGCTGCAGTCGCCGGTGGTCAAACCGCTGTAACCATCCAGCGCGCGATAAATTCCGCCGTCATTGGCGAAATACAAAATCGCTTTGCTGTTCGCGATCATGAAATCGAGATCGTGCTGGTCGGGATGAACATGTGCAATCGATCCGAAATTCGGCGCACATCCATAAACGTGAGTCAGATTAAGAAATGTGCCCTGCCCCGTCCCGCCGCACACGGGAGACAAACTGCTGATCGTGCACTTGTAAATGTTGATTGCTCCGGCGTAAAGATCGGTCGCAGTGAGTCCGTTTGGAACCGCCGCCAACTCCAGGTTGTAGCTGCCCTGAGCAGTCCCGCACCCGCCCGAGAAGTCTCCGCAGTTCGTGATGCCGCTGTCATCCAGTTGCGTCCAGGTATTGCCGCCGTCGGTGGTTTGCCAGATTCCCTGGTCATTTTCGTTCTCGTCCACATACCACATGTACATCTCGTTGCGTCCGGGCACGACCGCAAATTCCCCGCGATAGATCGGGCAGCCCTGCGATGCCGGACTCGTCGGACATGCAAACGTGCTCAATCCGCCCGGTTGCGTGGCGAGCCGCGTCCAGTTCACGCCATCGCTGGAGGAATAAAATCCATGAAAGCGAATTGCCGCGAAGAATTTCCCCGCCACTGCGTTGTAGATCACGGATGTTGCTGAGTTCGGCTGAATCGCTGTGCCCACGTCGCTTACGTTGGCGTAGCTCCAGGACAGTCCGCCATTATTCGAGTAATAGATCCCGCGGTTCGTATTAACCGGGCTTTCCAAACCGTCAATCACGCCTTGGGATGCGCCAGCCGCTGCTGCCACCACCAGGCTGGGATTCGCCGTGCTGAATGCAATCTTGCTGAATCCCATCCCGGCAAACGGATGCGTGCCGCTGCTATCCTGCGTAATCAGTGTCCACGTGTTCCCCGCATCCGCCGAGCGCAGAATTCCCAGGCCGTAATAAGAATCCATGGAACTGTTCGTCTCGCCCGTTCCCACCAGGATCACGCTGTTTGTGGGATCGGTATTCCCCGGCTGAACGGCGATCGAGCCGACCGCCAGCGTCGCCTGGTTATCAATCAGAGGAGACCAACTCACGTTAGCGGGATTCGCGCTAAGCGGTCCGGTGTTGGTTGATTTCCAAACGCCTCCGTAGGCGCCGCCAATGTAAACGGTATTGCCGGTCGCATCCGCCGGATCAACCGCCACCGCCGTGGCCCGCCCTGAAACCCAGCCGTAATCCTGCTGCCCAAATCCGGTTGCATCCGAAGCCAGTGGCGCCGGACCGATCGGCGTCCAGATGCCGATTGTGGTAGTCGTGGCAGCAGTGATTGCCGTATTCATTCGCGCCGCTTGCTCGGCGCGCAACTGCATTTTCTGCGCGTGAGCCCGATACCTGAGCGCTGCAGCCGATTCGCCGGGAATCAGGCGTCCATGCATAAACCATTGCTCACGCTGCCGAGGCTGGTCGCGATCTGTTTCTGCGGTGGTCCCTTGAGCGAGCGCTAGTACCCCGGAGAAGGCGAGGGGGAGAAGAAGAAAAATGCGAATGCCAAATGCCAGCGCGGGAGACATAATCTACCGCTAACACGCCTGACTACCAGGTGGCTGTGACGAGACGACTCCAATCTGTTTGGATTTCCCCAAATAGGAACCTTCAGGCTTTAAGAACTAGACTGTAAGTGGAGTACACCAATGTAGGCTTGACTACGTTTACGCGGCGGCGACTTGACACTGGTGCCGCAGAGTCACATCTGCAACTCAGGATTGGCACTCACCCCGGTGCACAATCTAGCAGCTCACTTCCTATTTTAAATGTTCCACAAGGAATAAATCGGACAGATTACGGATGTAGCCAAAAACATAGTGTTCCTCATCGGGGGAAATGCGGGGACAGGCTACGCCAACCACGCCAGCCAAGTCAGTCGGGCTAAACGTTTTCCATGGCGTGCGGGCGCCGGTTTGGACATCCAGACGCGAAACCGGACACGAGGTTTCGCCACGCCGTCCGATAAGCAACGTCTTTCCATCGCTGGTCCAGCGCAAGGGCGTGTCGCCAGATTGTGAGCCGTGCATCGGTTGCGGCTCGCCGCCATCTATCGGAACTAAGGCAATTCCGTCGCTAGTAACGGCCGCAACACGTTTGCCGTCGGGAGAAAGAGAGTGGGCGTGCGTCCCCAAACTAAAACCTTCGGGGGTGATGGGACGAGGCTGCCCGCCATCCAGATCCATGACGTACACTCGCGGTGCGTGCCCCGGTTCGTGACCCTCAAAGAGGAGGCGTTTGGAATCCGCGAAGAACTGACCACCGCTGGGAACAACGTTGCTGGTGTGGAGAGTTTGCTGCTGTCCTACGCCAGTGGGTAGCAGCACAAAATCAGGGGGCGACATGTTCTGCCGCAAGACCAGGGCCCACTTACCATCGGGCGAAAACGCATTCGCTGAACCCTGTCCCAAACGAACGGCAGACGCTCCCTTTGTCTCGCGACTAAAAACCGCATATTCGCCACCACCGGCCTCGCCTGCCTCGATGAACAGCACGAGCTTTGCGTCCTCGGAGATGTCGACGGGAACAGTCCAATCCTGCCAGCTCAGGTCGCGTTCCTTGTTTTCTCCTGGCGCCAGGCCAATCGCGCCGGAGCGCATCGCGTCACGGGAAATCAGGGCACGGCCACTAGTACTGGCATCGTGCAGCGTGAGTGTCCCAGGTGCGCTTAGCAATTCGCGGGGCTTGCCAGATAAACTGACGCCGCGCAGCGAACGGCTGAATCCCGTGGCAGTGGCCGTGAACCAGACCTCATCCCCGGAAGGTGACCAGGCCAAACCCAAAGCGCTGGCCCAGCGCTCGGTCAAGTCAGACTTCTTGCCGCTAAGGTCGACCACGCTAACCGTTCCCCCGTCATCGCCCAAGAGATTGTGATCGATAAAAGCCAGGTGATCGCCCTTGGGAGAGAAACGCAGATTGCTGATCCATCCAGTGGTTTCATGCAGTACTTTGCCAATCGGGTATTCCAGGCGGCTCTGGCCACCGACGACGTGCACAACAGCCAGGCTGTTGCCGTCTGGAGTCCAGTCGGCATCTTCGACGTTATCCAGCAGGTCACGGGGAGCATCCGCACCGATAGATAGCTGTGCCAGCGTCCCGATATGCGTGAAATGATTGTTGCTGATGCGAAAGTGACGCAACACCGCCATTTGCCCGGCGGTCGAAACCGCCAGGACCTTTGTTTCTGAGAGTCCCAAATCACGGGATTCAGTCGAATTCGGGGAGCTGATAAACACCGTCTGCGGACTGCCTTCCCAAGCGGCGCTATATATGGCCGAGCGCGGGTCCGGAGCGAACCGGGCCGCCACTAGAGCACCGCGGCGGAAAGTCAGCTCGCGAAACGTCGGCACCGGTCGTGCAACAGATCGCTCACCAACAAAGAAGCCGGCAAGTGCAACCGCAACCACCGCCAGCAATCCAGCGCCGCCAATAAATGGGAGGTGCATCTGCTTCAGGCCGGTCGTGGCGGCAGGTTTTCCGTTCTCTGGCACCGGCGCCGCTACCGAACCTAAGCCCGCCGCGACCAGGTGCCGCGACGAGGGATGCCAGTCGCGCAGCAGGCGCTTGAGATCCGCCCGCATTTCGGCTGCGCTCTGATAGCGGAGATCGCGATCCTTTTCCAGCGCTTTGTTGACAATGCGCTCCAGCTCCGGCGGGAGCTCGGGGTTCAAGCGTACCGGTGCGGTTGGAACTTTGTTTAGGATGGCATTGAAAACTGCCGCCGACGTGCTCCCCTCAAACGGCAGGCGACCCGTGCACATTTCATAGAGCACGATGCCGAACGAGAACACATCAGTACGCGCATCCAGTTCTTCGCCGAGCGCCTGCTCCGGACTCATGTACGCCACTGTGCCCAGTGCAGAGCCCGGCGAGGTCAAGTGCTCGACGCTGACTCCGACAGTAGGTCCGGCCGTAGCTCCCGCAACCTTGCTGGGTTCCGATATGACTTTCGCTAATCCAAAATCGAGGATCTTGGCATGGCCGCGCCCGGTCACGAATATGTTCGCCGGCTTGATGTCACGGTGAACGATACCCTTGGCATGAGCTGCCTCGAGCCCTTCCGCAGTCTCAATGGCAAGGTTGAGGAGCTGACCCACCTCGAGCGGACGGTGGGTGATGCGGTGCTTCAGCGTTGCCCCTTCCAGAAACTCCATCGCGATGAAGGACTGGGCTTCATGCTTCCCGATCTCGTAAATTGTGCAGATATTGGGATGATTCAGGGCAGAGGCAGCGCGCGCTTCCCGTCGAAAGCGTTCGAGGGCCTGTGAGTCCCGGACGACGTCGTCGGGCAGAAACTTTAGGGCGACAAAGCGCCCGAGTTGAGTGTCTTCCGCTTTGTAAACCACACCCATACCACCGCCGCCGAGCTTCTCGATAACGCGGTAGTGCGAGATCGTCTGACCGAGCAAATGGCGAGGGCTCCAGCCTCGGTCGAACATAGTAGGATGGCTGAGAAGCCAAGTCAACGAAGGACATTACGCCAGCTATGCTTGGAATAACCACGCTGGCGTGCAGAAATGAGATTGTGCGACGATCCATCCATCATCGCGGCGGTGTAAGAGCTATGGTTAGGCCGAACCTTCCTTTTGACAAGCGCCGCTCAGGAGTCTACAGTTGCCGGCGCGTAGGTCCCTGTGACCGCACCCAACTGTTTCGAAAAGGTCGACACACAAGGAGATCTCTATGAAGAGCGCTTGGATGTGGTTTTTGATCAGCTTGCTATCGGTGGGGAGTGCCGCATGGGCGCAAGACAAAAAGGCCGGCGGCGGGACTGAGAAAGCTGTAGCGGCATTGGAACAGCAATGGCTTCAATCGCAGAAGACAAACAATCCTGATCTGGTCGCCCCGCTTCTGGCCGACAAGTTCATAAATACGGGGAGCGATGGGAAAGTCACCGGCAAGGCCGAGTCGCTTGCAACAGCGAAAGCGACCAAATATGACAGCGTCTCATACGACAATGTGAAGGTAACAGCATTTGGCGGTACGGCCATCGCGACGGGCGACTTCAAGGCAAAGGGCACCGATGCGTCGGGAAAGCCTCTCGACGCTCATGAGCGCTTTACTGATACATGGGTGAAGATGCCGAACGGAAACTGGGAGTGTGTCGCGAGTCATCAGTCGCCAGTAAAAATGTGAGCAGCCACAAACGTTGTTCCTGGATTACGGGCTACCCGGAACTTATGAGAATGACGTAGAACGGCCAACGCCCTCGGTCACGACGGCTTCACTCGTATCTCAACGCCTCAATCGGGTCCAGCCGCGCCGCCGTTCGCGCTGGATAAAAGCCGAAGAAAATTCCCACTGCCATCGAGAACACGACCGCGGCGACAATCGCCATAGGCGAAACCAGCACCGGCCATCCAAAGAGTTGCGTGATCAGAAATGAAGCTCCCATCCCGGTCACAATCCCGATTGCTCCACCAAACAGGCTCAGCACCACGGCCTCGATCAGAAACTGCTGCTGCACGTCTCCTTCAGTCGCCCCAATCGCCATCCGGATTCCAATCTCGCGCGTGCGCTC
>DAIMDJ010000025.1:0-6565 GCA_036725905.1 Terriglobales bacterium | reverse complement strand
TCACCGATTACGGCGACATTCGCAGCCATATTCACGTCGTCCTGCGAAAAAGAAGTTCCTTCTGCAAATGGCCAACTGCGAATATCGAAATACTGCGGCTCGGTTCCGTTAAGATTAGTGGCCCAGTTGTCATTGCCGAAAACCACTTGCGCCGAAGCCTGCGCCCCCGGCGCAGCCGCTTTTACTGAAGGGCATTCCCGCAGGATCGCCGTCATGTCGTCGTAAACCAGCGTCTTGGTCGCGCCCCAACCCATGCGCATCCCGCCGCGATTCACCGTGCCGGACTGCACAAACAGCATGTTCGATCCCATAGCCGCGATCTGCTGCTGCGCCTGTTCCTGCGCGCCCTGGCCCACGCTGACCATCGCAATCACCGCGCCTACGCCAATGATGATCCCCAGCATAGTGAGCGCCGACCGCAGCTTATTTCGAGCCAGCGCTCGCATTGCAATGCGAATGATTGCCAGTAGATCCATAAACCCTGCTTAAGCCGCCCTGGGCGGCGATCCCTGTCGCGCAGCATGCGGCGCAATCTTCCCCAATTTCACCAGCCGCGCCACAATCGACGGTATCGTCCGATCGTGCGCCTTAGCGATATCGCGAAAATCCATTCCCTTACGCAATTCCTCGCAAACCTGCGCGTCTTCGGCACGCGTCCAGGTGCGAAACGCATTGCGCGGCCGCTTCGTTTCCCGCCCTTGCTCCGCTACCAGAGCCGAAATCGCCCGATTTAGCGCCCGCACCGTTTGCGGCTGCCGGCAAACGGAACTCTCCTCCAGCACCTCGCCATTTTCCGGATTTTTTCCATTAGCCAGTGCCCGCATGATTTTCAATGCTTCCTGAATATCCATAAAGACCTCCGGCCCAATCATATGAACTCGAAGACCCCGTTTCTGTGATCCGTGAACATATCGTTAACTTCTTCAATCCTCCACGCTCGGCATTGTCTTGAGCACCTCGGCGGCTGCCGGTCGCTTCGGCACCGCCTCATCCCGCTGAATTTTCCCATCACGAAATTGAATGCGCCGCTTGGCAAACTGCGCGATGTCGGATTCGTGCGTAACCAGCACAATCGTCAGGCCGTCGTCATTCAGCTTTTGGAAAACTTCCATGATCTCCACCGACGTCCTGCTGTCCAGGTTTCCCGTCGGCTCATCGGCCAGCAAAATCGATGGCCGGTTCACCAGGGCTCGCGCAATCGCCACCCGCTGCTGCTGCCCGCCCGAAAGCTGGGAAGGGAAGTGCTCGGTGCGATCGCCGAGTCCCACCAATTCCAAAGCCTCATGCGCCCGCTTGTGTCCTTCTTCCTTACTGATGTGCGCGTACAGCGTGGGTAGCTCAACATTCTCCAGCGCGGTTGTGCGCGAAAGCAGATTGAATCCCTGAAACACAAACCCAATCTTGCGATTGCGGATCGCCGCCAGCTCCTTTTTCGTGAGCCGCGACACCTCAATTCCTTCGAGCAAGTAGCGACCCGTGCTCGGCTTGTCCAGGCAGCCGATGATATTCATGAACGTCGATTTTCCGCTCCCGCTCGCGCCCATGATGGCGGCGAACTCTCCGCGACCGATCTGCAAGGTAACTCCACGCAGTGCATGCACCCGCGTTTCACCCAGATCGTAATATTTATGCACGTCCTCGATCTGGATCAGCGCGCCTTGCTCGCCGCTTATGGCGGTCACGACTGCGGGTTGTGAAATCGTTGCCATTAAGCTCTTCCTGCTACGATCGGGGCCGAGTTATCTAACTCGCGGCGTTCCTCCGCCAAGCCCCGGCGGACGCGCTCCAGCACTAGCTCCGCCGCTCATTGCTCCGGTCACCAACTCATCGCCTTCGTTCAATTCTCCATTTAGTGTCCCTGCAACCTCGGTAACTGTGTGATCCGTAATACCAGTTCGAATCCGTACCGGCTCGAGTGTCTTGTCCGCACGCAGCTTCCAAACAACAGCCACGTCCGCTCGTGTCGCGTGTTGCTGCCCCGCGCCGGCCGCGCCCGGCCCACCACCCGGCGTCCCCTCGCCGTGATTGCGAAATTGTTTGCCGGATGCTGCGGGAGCACCGCCGCTCGCCGCTTGCCGCGTCAGCCCATACTTCTGATACAGCGCCCGAATCTGCTCCGCTGACAGATCCGGTTTGTAACGCAATGCGCCATTCGCCACCCGCACCACATTATTCGCCGTGGCCACAGGAATCGTGATGTAGGCCGTCATCCCCGGAAACAGCTTCAGTTCCGGGTTGTCAAAATCAATGATGGTGTTGTATGTGACCACATTCTGCACAGTGGTCGCGTTCAGCCGAACCTGCGAAACCCGCCCGCTGAATGTGTCTTTCGGAAACGCATCTACCTTGAAGGTGACCATCTGCCCGGTGCGGATCATGCCTACATCGGATTCATCCGTCGAAGCGTAGACCTGCATCTTGGTCAAATCCTGCGCGATCGTGAACAGCGTCGGGGCTTGCAGTGATGCTGCCACCGTCTGGCCAACGTCCACGTTCCGCGCAATCACAGTCCCATCAATCGGCGCGTGAATCGTCGTGTAATCCAGATTCGTTTGCGCCACCGTTACCGCCGCCTGTTTCTGCTGCACCTGGGCTGCGGCCTGTGTGACCTGCGCCTCCGCCGCAGCAACTGCCGCATCGTTAGTATCCGCGTTGGCCTTCGCCAAATCGAGTTGCTGCTGGCTGATGACTCCCTCCTGCGCCAAGCCTAAATTGCGCTGATAATCGGCTCGCGTCTGCACCGCGCTGGCCTTGGCCTTTTCCAAACTTGCCTGGGCCGCAATCAGGTTTGCTTTCGCGTTGGCATAATCTGCCTTGGCCTGCAACAACGCGCCCTCGAACAAAGCAGGATCAATCTGCGCGATCACCTGGCCTTTTTTCACCCGCGAATTGAAGTCGGCATAGAGTTTCGAAATTGTTCCCGAGACCTGTGATCCTACCTGCACCGTGGTGACCGCGTTGATGGTTCCCGTCGCATCTACTTCCTGCCGGATATCGCCTTTGTCCACCTTGGAAACGTAATACTGCGGCTTATCGCTGCCCTTGAACTCAAACGCGGCGAAGATCGCGATGGCAACCACCACCAGACCGGCAATCAGCCAATGTTGTTTCAGTAGTTTCAAATGAATCCTCGGTTCGGAAATCGCAAGCTGGCGCTCGTTTTGTCTCGCTCCCGGGACAATTGCCTTCGCGCCGCACTTTTCCGATAGAATCTCTAGCTTCCGCTGGACCCCACATCCAGCACGATACTCTATTAATTTTGATGGTGGGCGTTACAGAGGAGATGCGACCTTTGTCCAACATTTACAAAAGTTTACGAGCCTTGTTGTTGCTTCGAAGATGAAGGATCGCTTAATTCATGGCAAGCCAATTTCCGACCCTCGTATTGGTATGGATAATGGCGTTGGCGATGCCTACCTCCGCTCAGATCATCGTCGCCGCTGCCGCCGATTTGAACGCGGCCTTAAGTGAGATCGCCGCCAACTATGAAAAATCCGGTGGTAGCAAAGTCCGCTTATCGTTTGGTTCATCTGGAAATCTGTTTAATCAAATCCAGAACGGTGCCCCTTTCGACGTCTTCTTCTCCGCTGATCTCGATTACCCTGAGAAGTTGATCGAAGCTGGCCTTGGCGAGAAAGCGTCTCTGTATCCGTATGCCGTTGGGCAACTCGTGCTTTGGGTACCGGCTTCGTCATCGCTGGACGTTGAACACCGCGGCATGAGTATCCTGCTCGACCCCTCAGTCAAAAAGATTTCTCTCGCGAATCCCGAGCATGCACCCTATGGCCGCGCTGCGGTCGCCGCTTTACGACATTTCAGACTTTATGAGAAGGTTTCTGATCGCTTCGTGTTCGGAGAAAACGTCTCCCAGGCCGCGCAGTTCGTCGAATCGGGAAACGCGCAGGCCGGATTTGTCGCGCTCTCACACGCGATGACGTCTGGCATGAGAGACAAAGGCCGGTACTGGATAATTCCTTCCGACGCCTATCCCGCTTTGCAGCAGGCAGCGGTAATCCTCTCGCACTCGTCGAAGAAAGCCGAAGCCGCCGCCTTCCTGCAATATATACAGGAACCGGAGGCTATCGGGGTCCTCCGGCATTACGGATTCTCCGTTCCCGAAGAAACGCCAGAGGCAAAGCACTAATGGACTGGCAGGCATTCTGGCTCACTATCCGACTCGCGCTGCTAGTAGCGGCGATTCTGATCATCATCGGACTGCCTATCGCCTACTGGATCACCTACTCGCGCTGGCGCTGGAAGTTTCTCGTCGAAGCCGTCGTCGCCCTCCCCATCGTCCTGCCTCCAACCGTGCTCGGCTTTTATCTGCTGATCGCGCTGGGCCCGCGCAGCCCACTGGGGCGCTGGTGGCAAGCCCTAACCGGCCACACGCTGGCATTTACCTTCGAAGGCCTGGTGATCGGCTCCATCATCTACAGCCTGCCTTTCGCTGTGCAGCCTTTCTCAGCCGCGTTTGGCACCGTCGATCGCCGCTTGCTCGCAGCCTCCGCTACCCTCGGCGCCTCCCGCCTGCGGACGTTCTTCCACATCATTCTGCCGCTCTCAACGTCAGGTCTAGTCATAGGCGCGGCGCTCAGCTTCGCCCATACCATGGGTGAGTTCGGTGTTGTGCTGATGGTGGGCGGCAATATTCCCGGCGTAACCCGCACCGTTTCCATCGACATCTACGATAGAGTTCAAGCTTTCGATTACTCGGCCGCGAACACCACTGCAATCGTCCTGCTCGCCATTTCCTTCACCGTACTGTCTGTCATCTACGCGCTGAACCGCAGCCGTTGGCCCTTCGGATGGTTCTTGAGTAAATCAAGATAGCGAACACCGCGAACCGGTCGGACTCTAGCGAATAACCCTTGGCGAACTCTGCGAGTCCTTTGCGATCTCTGCGGTTAAAGGCTTTTGACCAATGTCAGGAAGATGACTTCACGGAATACGCAAAGCGGTGAATCTGAGCGTCGATTTCTTTGCGCAGATCGCTCCAGATATTTTTATCCATGGACATGAAAGTTCTTACTATCTCCGGGTCGAATTGACGCCCGGCCCAGCGCTCAATTTCTTCCCGCGCCGCCTCTACCGTTTGCGCCGCGCGATAAGGGCGATTGGACGTGATTGCGTCGAGCGTGTCGGCTAAAGAGAACATCCGCGCCCCGAGCGGAATTTGCTCGCCCTTCAATCCCCGCGGATAGCCGGTTCCATCAAATCTCTCCTGATGGGAGTAGACAATTTCGGCAGCCTCAGCCAGGAATGGAATCTTCTTCAATATCTGATAGCCGTGGAAGCAGTGCTCCCGCATAATCGTCACTTCGTCGGGCGTCAGCTTGTCCGGCTTGCGCAGAATATTATCGGGGATCGCCATTTTGCCAATATCGTGGAGAAACGCGCCGCGAGCGATCACGCGGATTTCATCCGACGAAAGTCCCAGCGCCCGCGCAATCGCAATCGTGAATGCCGTGACGCGCTTGGAATGACCTTCGGTCTCGGCATCTTTCAAATCCAGAGCATCGCCGAGCGCCTCCAGTGTTATGTCATAGGAGCGCTCGAGATTTCCCATCGCCTTGCGCAACTGTTCAGTGCGGGCTTCAACCAAAAGCTCCATATTGGTCAGATACTCGCGGTTCTCGAGCTTCAGGCGGCGGTTCTCCAGCGCGCGCCGCACAGTTGCCAGGAGCTGTTCCCGCTCAAACGGCTTTAGCAAATAGTCGTAAGCGCCATTGCGCAGGGCTGCGAGTGCCACGGAAATATCGTGCACCGCGGTTACCATCACCACCGGCATGTCCGGAAATCTTTCTTTGGTTTTTTCCAGCAGGCCAATCCCGTCGAGATTGGCCATCATCAGGTCGGAAAGCATCAGCTCGAATTCTTCGCCGGAATCCAGCAGCGCCAGCGCCTCCATGCCGGAAGCCGCCTGACGGCAGTTGAAGTTAGCGCTGGTCAGCATCGAAGACACAATCTCCCGGATTGTCTCCTCGTCATCAACTATCAGGATTCGCTCGGAAGGCATGGGGCCTGTTCAGTGTAAGGCGTATTCTATCTCACATCCGAGATTCCGAAAGTAACCATCTCTACCCGGAAAGCCCATTGGTAACCGGAATTCGCGTGCTATTAAGGGAAGAGCGCTTTCTCCCCCCTTATCGCGATGAACGGAATCCTAGCTTCCCACTGGCTGGTGGTCGGGGACATGACTGTCCCCCGGCTCGTGGCACAGGAGTCGGCCGCGCTCATCGTCTTGGCCGCCAGCTTGCTAGTGTTCCGCACCTTTCGCGAGCGCTATCTCCTCATCTGGATTCTCGGCTGGTTGGCCTACTTCATCTCCCGCTGGACAGTGCATGGCAGCCTCGAATCCGACTCTCTGCCTCGATATCTCACCGCGATCTCACACGCCGAATTTATCCTGGCTGTTTGCCTCTTTGCCGCCGCAGTGTTTGTCTACACAAATGCGCGGGACTTCTTGCTTCCATTGCTGCTCACTTCGATTGGCGTAATCGCCTACGCGGCAGCCCGGGCGCTGCTATGGCCCGATTCGGTCACTTTGCGAGTCGCGCTCGAAATT
>DAIMDJ010000024.1:4339-14925 GCA_036725905.1 Terriglobales bacterium | reverse complement strand
CACTGGCGCAGCTTGGCTTCTGATCCCGGAGCGCGATACGACAAAGTCGTCGAGATCGATGCCTCAAAGCTGGCGCCATTTGTAACCTGGGGAACGAACCCAGGGATGGTTGTGCCCGTGAATGGCCGCGTTCCTCAATTGAATGAATTGAAGAGTTACGGGGAACGCGAGGCCGCGCAGCGGATGCTGGAATATATGGGACTGCAGCCCGGGACTCCGATTCAGAAGATTGCTGTAGACCGGGTATTCATCGGGTCTTGCACGAACTCGCGGCTGGAAGATTTGCGTGCGGCAGCGCGCGTGGCTCGCGGATATCGCGTGAATCCAAAGGTGCGCGCCATGGTCGTGCCCGGCTCACAGGCGGTGAAGCGCGAAGCGGAGCAGGAAGGGCTGGATAAAATTTTCCGGGAAGCTGGTTTCGAGTGGCGGGAATCGGGATGTTCGATGTGCCTGGGGATGAATCCGGATATCTTGCAGCCTGGAGAGCGTTGCGCTTCGACCAGCAATCGCAATTTTGAAGGACGGCAGGGTCGGGGAGGGCGCACGCACTTAGTTAGCCCGATGATGGCCGTGGCGGCAGCGATTGCCGGACATTTTACGGATATTCGGGAGTGGAAGTTCCTGCACTGAATGTTTTGTTTTCTAACCACAGAGGGCACAGAGTTTAAGAAATTTCAGGAGCCTCAGCAACTCCGGTGGTAGGTATGTATGAGACCATTTCGAGTTCACAAAGGGAAGGTCGCGCCGCTTGAGCGGGCGAACGTCGACACCGATCAGATTATTCCCAAGCAGTTTCTGAAACGGATCGAGCGTACGGGCTTCGGCGAATTTCTGTTTTACGATTGGCGGCACACTCCGGATGGCCAGCTTGATCCCGCATTTTCTCTTAATCAGCCACGCTATTCTGGCGCAAGTGTTCTTGTCGCCGGTAAGAATTTCGGTTGTGGATCGTCACGCGAGCATGCCGTGTGGGCGCTGGAGGATTTTGGTTTTCGCGTTGTGATTGCACCTTCGTTTGCCGATATCTTTGCGAATAACTGCGTAAAGAATGGTGTCCTCACCGTTGTTCTATCCGAGGATCAAGTTGGTGAACTGGCGCGGCGTGCAGGGGAAGTTTCTAATTATGGGCTCGCGATTGATCTGGAGAAATGCACGCTTTTCGATGAGCACGGATTTTCAGCTAACTTCCAAATCGACGAATTCACCCGCTACTGTCTTCTGAATGGATTTGATGATATTGGGCTCACGCTGCAGCATGAAGCGGAAATTGCGGCATACGAAGCTAAGCATCCTGTAAGTTTTTCGATTTAGCGCGGGCGAGAGCCTGCGACCTGGCTTCGTTCCATTGGCGCGCATCGTCGTGCGTCCTCTTCGCATCGCATTTCCATGCAAGGTTAAAGCATGAAAAAATTGAAGATCAAAACGCATAAGAAAAAAGAAGTGCTGGATATTACTGAAACGGTTGAGAAGGCGCTCGGGAAGCGGAATTCCGGCGATTCAGGCATTTGCAATCTGTTCATCCTGCACACCACGGCTGCGCTGACGACGGCTGATCTGGATCCCGGAACCGACCTCGACATGCTCGATGCGTTCGAAGAGATGATTCCCAAGTTGCGCTACCGGCATCCGCATAATCCGGCGCATGTGCCGGATCACATTTTGTCCGCGCTGATTGGGACCTCGGTGGCGCTGCCGTTTGAGAATGGAAAGATGCTGCTGGGGACTTGGCAGCGGATAGTGCTGATTGAGTTAGATGGGCCGAGGGAGCGGGAAATTGTGCTCACGGCAACGATGGAGTCATGAAGGGGATGGCTTCCATGTCGATATCTTCTCTGTGAACCGCTGTGGTTGAAAACCCAAAACCCATTTACTACAGAGGACACAGAGGGCACAGAGGAAAACCAGCGCAACTCTCAGGAGCGAGACATACTCCATCAGTGAAGGGTTGCTTGAGGATTGGGGCGTGCAGCTTCGAAGGCGCCGGGCGGATCCAATGAACACTTTTTTAGGAAAGCGGGTTGCGTGAGAGTTCCATCCGCCCAATGGCCGATATCCTGTAAAGCCGCGGCGGCTACGCCTCCGCGCTGGTCGAGGAAGATGACCACAATGCCGGCGACTGAGTTCTGCGAATTGTGTGAGGCTTCACGGTAACGCTCTTTGAAAATGCTTTCCGCAAAACGCAACTTGCTTCCGGCCTCGTTCAGAACCGAGCCTTCCGGTCGCGCCCAGATGTAGAGCGCCTGCTTGCCTTTCAATCGCGGCCAATCACCGGAGAAGGTAGAAGGCACTTCGCGAATAATGGTGAATCCTTGCACGTTGGCAGAGCCGCTCGCTTGTGCGGCTGCACGGTTGGATTTCATCAGCGCGCTTTTAACCCAGCCGCTTTGAGAATCTTGAAGCTGAACGCGAAGCCATGGGCCGCGATGTTCAAGCACCTCAAATTCGTCTTCGGCTTGAGCTTGTAGGAGCGCTGAGGCCCGTTCCTGCGGCGCGCTGAGGATTGGGATAGACGATCTTGGCGCCGAGACAAATTCAGCAGGATCCGATTGGGGTTTGGCGTGCAGTGCTTGCATGTGGTTTTCGAGTTCCGCGACGCGACGTTCGGCTTCCACACGCTGCTGGCGGACCGCTTCGAGTCGTTTCGCAAGCTCCTGTGGATCGGTGATGATTTTCGATCCGTTATTGGCCAGGTAATCAGCCAAGCGATCAAGGAGATCGTTTTCCAGGCGGCCATTCGACTCCAGAGCCTGATAGCCGGACTGGTGGCTTTCCGGATCTTCGTACCAAGCGGAAACATTCGCCTTGACTTTCACGATGGTGTGTTCAGAGGCCGCGGGTGCAAGTTCAATCTTATATTCGTAATACGGGCGCTGGTAATGCGGCAACTGTGCGCGTTCGGTTTTTATGAATCCATCCAGGCTGGGCAGACGCGATCCGGTGTAAGCGCCGAGCTGGCGTAGGGCCGTCTCGATGGCCGCAGGCGGGTAGGGGAAGTCGCGTTCCTGCGTTTTGGGGGCGTCGTCGGCGGCCGCGCAAGAGACCAAGATCAGCAGGAGGGCAATTCGCGGCAACCTCACTGAGTTATCTCCAGCATAAGCCTGTAAACCCAGCCTTGCTCACCGGTGGCCATTTGCACGCGATACCAGCTTGGCGTCTCGACCAATACTGTAAGCTCGTCTCCCTGTGAAAGCACTCGCACCGTCTTCGATTGGTTGTAAGGCTCGGCTTTTAAATCTGCGTTGGAGGTTTTCACTCGGGCGGCGCGTAGACCTTGCTGCTCTTGGAGCTGCTGCTCGAGCTGCTGCTGCTTTGCGATGGCCGTTTTTAATTGGGCGGTTTCCTGATCCAACTGAGCCTGAAATTGCTCGAGTTGTCGCTGCTGTTGATCATGCAGAAGCTTTCCCCGCTTTTTGGCTTCGGTATCTTCGATGTCCTGCATTTTGGCGGAGACGGCCTCAAATTCGCTGTTCTCGACCTGACCGTCGGAGGCGTGACGTCTGCGCAGCGACGCTTCGACGAAAACGGCGTCGATACGCAGGCGAGTTCCTGAGGGAGTGAGTGCTTGAACGATGTAACGAACGGCGACGGTGCCTTCGTCGTTGCTCTGGTAAAAATGTTCGGGCGATAGCGCATGCGGGCGAATCTTATAGAAAGCCTTGCCTTGCCCGGTCCAAGGCGAAAAAGCGTTAGATGTGTTAGCTGATTCGGCTCCATCTAGTTCGTTAGTACCTTTGTACTGATACGTGCCCCGGATGACTCCGTCGTTGGTGACCTGCTGCACCACATCGAGGACTTCGTCATAGGGCTGCGTAAGATCGACGGAGAATCCCTCACCATAATGCTCGTGCTTGCGGGCGTGAGTTTGATGTGCGGCGAGGAGCAGTAGCGCGGTAATCAGCAGGCCCGCGCTTAGAAACTGTTTGCTCATAGCTCTTAATGAACACGAAGAGTGGGCGGCGCTACCGTTTCCACGCGGCCATGATCCCGAGGACTACAGGTAAGTAGATGACGGAAGCGTGTACCACGCGGCTCGGCAGAAGTTTTGAATCTGAGGCCGCCAGCTTGCCGGTGTGATAGAGAAAGAACGCGCCAGCCGCGGACATACAGAGCAGAAACGTTGCCCCGCCGCCTGCCAGCGCAGGGAACATCGTCGCCAGTACCAGGACGACCGTGAAGACGAGAATTTCTGCTTTCGTAAACTTTCCTTCAAAATCAAAGGACGGCAACATCCGGAAGCCTGCGCGCGAATAGTCGTCGCGATACATGAGGGCAATCGCCAGGAAATGCGGGAACTGCCACAGAAAAAGAATGGCAAATAACAGCCAGGCTTGCCGGCCGATGCCGGCAGAGGCTCCGGCCCAGCCAATCAGCGTAGGCATGGCCCCGGGAATCGCTCCGAGCGCGGTACATAGCGGAGTCTTTCTTTTTAATGGAGTGTAGACCAGAAGATAGCTCAGGAGCGTGGAGACGGCGAGCAGCGCGGCGAGCGTATTGACGGCGAGGGCGAGATACAAGCCTCCGGCCACGCTCAGCAAGATTCCGAACCAGAAGGCCTCACGGGCGCTCAGGCGGCCGGAAACCAGCGGCCGGTTGGCGGTGCGACGCATCTGCGCGTCGTAGCGGCGCTCCATGAACTGGTTCAGAGTCGCGGTGCCGCTGGCGACCAGCAAAGTTCCAATCAGGGTGCTGACCAGCCGTCCGATCTTGAACTCGCCTTCGCTACCCAGATAGTAGCCAGCCGAAGTGGTCATAAGGATCAACAGATTCACTTCGGGCTTAGTCAGCGTGTAGTAATCCCGCAGCCTGGATGCGAGTGCTTGGGGGGAGGTGGTTTGGTCTGCCATAACCTGAGTGGACGCCATTCTACCAGTCTTGGCTCCATTCGCCAGGGTGGTCAGGCCGCTTAAACTGATTGCGTTTGCGATGGACAATGAAAATCATGCCAACGGTTGCGAGTGTGGGCGGAATGATAAGGACAAGAATCCCGCTGCGCAATGCCTGAATCATTCGAGCGCCTGCGGAAGCCGCTTGAGTATAGCAGAGCGCGCAGCCTTGGGAAAAAGCAGGCACGGGCGCCAGCAGCAGGATCAGTCCCGCCAGCGCGATGCCGATAAGTAGTTTCTGGAGCTTCATGTTTCCTTCCTCTCGGAACCGAGCTGTGGCGTCCACACTACTTTGCCCACGGCACCCCGCCCGACAGCCGGAAGCTGTCCGTCCACCCATATTGCATCGCCAACAGCACAAAAACCGTAAAGACCACCACAAACCACAGCAATCCGCGATTCTCCGCCCACAAATGCATAAAGAACAAGAGCGCCAGCCCGGCCTCGACGATCGCCACTATCATCATTCGCACAAGCATCTGCGATGCGTCAATATTCTGATAGGCAATGACGAACTGAAACCCTGCAAGGGCCAGTATGCAAAAGTAGACGACCAGGTCTTTCCCAATTCCACCACTCTTATGTTCTTCGGCGGTAGTCATAGTGATATGCTCCAACCCCGTTCAATCTCAGTGGGTCAGGTTCAGAAGATAGACCAGGGGCACCACGAACATCCAAACGATATCCACGAAATGCCAATAAAGGCCAAGGATTTCGAGGTCGTCAGCCTTGTAGCGGCCGCGTTGATAGCGGATCCCAACCACAATCAGAGCGATTACGCCAGCGGTGACGTGCGTAAGGTGCAACCCGGTGATGCTAAAAAATGCCGAGCCGAACAGCCCGGTTCCCCAGGGGTTCTGAAACAGCGTCATTCCCTCACCGATCAACGCCATCCACTCGCGAATATGCAGCAGGGCAAAAATGATGCCCGCGGCAGCGGTAATAAAGGTCCAGCGGAGAGCTCCCGATTTGTCGCCCGCCTTGGCGGCCTTGATTCCAAGCAGCATAGTCAAACTGCTGGTCACGAGGATGACCGTCATCAGCGCAACGTTGGTGATGTTGTGGAAAGGTCTCGGCCAGTTGGGAGTGGCGTTGCGGATAAATCCATAGGCCACAAGGCACGCAGCAAAAGTCGCTGTGTCGGCGATGATGAACAGCCACATCGCCATTTTTTTTGCCGGAACCGAAAATGCGGGTCCCGCTGTTAGACCTGCTGTGGGTCCTCCCATCGTCAAATCGGCGTGGCTCACGGGTGCCTCCCTCCTCCTGCTTGAGCTGGCTAAAGCTTCATCCACAGCAGCAACAGCAGATATACCCAAAGCACGTCCATAAAATGCCAGTAGCGCGACGTCGCATCCAGCGTACTTTTTCGCAGGATCGACTGATTCAGTCTACGAATCACACGCATTAACCCGCCCAGCCCGCCAAGCACGTGCAGGGCATGCATCGCAGTCAGCACGTAGAAGAAAGAGCTGTTGGGATTCGTGGCCAGGTAAAGTCCTTGGGAACGCAATTGCAGCCAGGCGAGGTACTGGCCAAACACGAAAAACAATCCAAGGAACAGCGTGATATACAGCCAGCGCGCCGGGCTCGCGACCTGACTTCTTCGCCCGCTCATGAAGGCTCCTACCTTGCGACGCGCCACCTCCAGCGCAACGCTACTGGCCAAGAGTACAAGGGTGTTGAGATAAAGAATTCGGGGGAGGACAAGATGCCGCCAATCCAAAGCCGACCCTTGCCGAACAATCAAGGCGCTGGTGAACGCCAGGAAGGTCATCGTGATCGAGGCCAGCACGACCCAGATTCCGGTTGAGGCTGGCGGCGGAGCATAGTCCTTCACCGCGCGCAAGTCTCCAACAGACGGAACTAGATTCCGTCCGCCGCCGTTGCCGGAATTACTTGCCAGCCTCGAAGGGTCCCGATCTTTTTCGATTTTTGGCGGTTCGTGTACAGTCGTTGCCATAAGACTACAAACTCCAATCACAAATTTTCGATTACGCCTCGTCTTGCGCAGTCTCAACCTGTTCTGGCGAGGCTTGCATCACATAGTCGCCCACCGAGCTTTCAACCCCATACTGGTAGGGGTCGTGGTAAACCTCCGGCAGCTTATCGCCAAAATTGTTATGTGGCGGCGGCGTAGAGGGCGTGCTCCACTCCAGAGAAGTCGCTTGCCACGGGTTGTCCGGCGCCGGCTTGCCCCAGAAGCGGCTATGAATCAGGTTGTACACGAAGATGAGTTGAGCTGCTCCGGTGAACAATGCAGCCACGGTAATAAACCGGTGCAACGGAATGAGCGGCTGGGTGTAGTCGTTCACAAACGCCTGGTAGCGCCGCACATTCCCAGCCATGCCTAAGTAATGGAACGGCATGAAGATGCAATAAGTGCCGACGAAGCTGCACCAGAAGTGGATCTTCCCCAAGGTTTCATTCATCATGCGTCCAAACATCTTGGGGAACCAAAAGTAGGTTCCCGCAAAGATCCCGAACATCGCCGCCACGCCCATCACCATGTGGAAGTGCCCGACCACGAAGTAAGTCGCGTGCAGCATGATGTCAACAGAGGGTTGCGCCAGGAAGAAGCCGCTGACCCCGCCGCTGATGAACATGGAGACGAAGCCCAACGCGAAGAGCGAAGCCGACGTAATGCGTAACCTCGCGCCGTAAAGGCTGCCCAGCCAGATCAGCACCAGGATGGTGGAAGGGATGGTGATAATGAGAGTGGGGAAGGAGAACGCCAACGATGAAATCGGATTCATCCCGCTGACGAACATGTGGTGCCCGTACACCATGTAACTCAGAACCGCCAAGGCTCCCATGGAGTAAACCACCACTCGATGGCTTAGCAGCGGCTTGCGCATGCTGGTAATCAAGACATGAGAAATAATCCCCATGCCGGGCACAATGGCGACATACACCTCGGGATGTCCGAAAAACCAGAACAGGTGTTGCCAGAGGAGGGTCGAGCCGCCGGAATGCGGCTGCACCTGATCACTGATGACTAGATTGGACGGGACAAAGAAGCTGGTTCCGGCCACATGATCGAGGATGAGCAAGATGCAGGCGGGCATGAGTACGGCGAAAGCGGCCAGACCCATGCAGGAGGTGATGAACCATGCCCAAGCGCTCAGCGGCAGGCGCCACAGGCTCATGCCGCGAGTTCGCATATCGAGCGTGGTGGTGATGAAGTTCAATGCGCCGAGCAGTTGGCCAACGCAGAACAGAGCTATGGAGGTAGCCCATAGGACAACGCCGGTCCCCTCACCCGGCCCGGCCACTGACCCAACCGCGCTCAGCGGTGCGTACTGCGTCCAGCCACCCAGGGTTGGTCCGTCACCCACAAAGAAAGACGAGACCAGAACCACAAACGCCACGAACGTGACCCAAAACGACATCATGTTGAACCGGGGGAAGGGCATGTCCTCCGCGCCGACCTGGATTGGCAAAAAGAAGTTGCCGAAGCCGGCGAACGGCGCAGTGGTGAGCACAAAAAAGACCATGATGGTGGCGTGCATGGTCATCAACTGCAGGTAGAACTCTGGCGTCATAACATTGCCGGGCGCACCGTTGCTGGAGAGCAAATGGAGCCCTGGAATCGCCAAGTTCGTCCACCCGAGGTGGATGCGCATCAGCCACGAAAGGAACATCCCAACCAGAACTGCCACCAGGGCGAGCCCGTAGTACTGCTTGCCGATGACCTTGTGATCCAGGCTGAAAATGTATTTCCGAATGAAGCTGGTGGGCGGCGCGGGATGTGCTACGTGTGCGTGCGCTGACATATCGTGCATGTGCTCACCTCATGTTTTGCGTCCGCCCCGGCAGGGCGGACGGGCTTTGGCTACTGTGACGCCGCTTGCTTCTTTAGCCAGTCTTCAAAATCTTGCTGGGACATCACACTCAGATAAGCCTTCATGTTGTAGTGTCCCAAACCGCAGAGCTGCGTACAGACAATCTCATACCGCCCGGTCTTCGTCGCCGTGAAATGCAGAGAAAGATCCAGCCCGGGAACGAAATCTTGCTGCACCCGCAACTCCGGCACGAAAAACGAGTGTCCGACATCTTTTGAGTGCATAAGCAAATGAATCTCCCGGTTCGCCGGAACGGCCATTTCAGCAGTTACGATGTCATCTTTTGAATCGGGGTCGTGGTCCAAATCGAGACCGAACACATTCTGGGTTGCCTCGCTGATCATCTCAGGGTGAATCGGGCCAAACTTCCCATCCGAACCGGGGTAGCGAAAATAGAAGGCGAATTGTCCAGCTTGGACTTGAACCGGCATAGCGTTAGCAGAGGGAGCAGTGAAATAGACGTTAGCCCAAGCCTTGACTCCGAACACTCCCAACGCCAGAACTTCCGTCCCAACCAGGAGGAAGGCTGCCCAAACCATAGCCTTGGCCCCACCGGGGAAGCTCTTGGTCTTCTCGCCGGGACGCGGGTTGGAAAATCTCCAAATGAAAAAGGCCAAGATGATCTGCGAAGCCAAGAACGAAATCCCTGCTTCCGCCATCGTTTCCGACATCTGCTCGTCAATCGGCGCTCCATGGGTCGAGATGTCTGGCGCCATCCACCACGTGTGCCGCAGGATGGGAATCGCGGAAGCTATCGCAATCACGAAGATCGTCACCGCAAAGAATTTCGCCATATTGCCCTCACGTGTGGCCGGATATCGGTCCGCCTTCTTAGCCCTGTTTCAAAGTAATCTGTTCTCCATCTCCACAAGGAAGGCGAACAAGAACCTAGATGACCAGCAGCGCCTCCGGGAAGCAGCTCCGGCAATAAAAGACTTCGCATTACGCCACCGATTGCGACGAAGCGTGACCGCCAAACGACTCAATTGCGCTAGCCTCATCCTTCTGAATATCGAAGACCGCGGACAACCGCGTCATCTGGAGCAGGTCATGCACTCTCTTATTCAGGTTTGTGAGCTTCAGTTCCCCCGCTTGGTTGCGAATCGTTGTGTGAGCCTTAACCAGCTCCCCGACTCCTGAGCTGTCGATGTACTGAACCTCGGCCAGATTCAGGACTATTCTCTTGTGTCCTTTATCCGCCAGATCACGAACAATATCGCGGAGAATGACATTTCCTTCGCCCAACGTGATTCTTCCGCTGATCTCAAGAACGGTCACATCGCCTACTTGCCTGATAGCTGTTTGCATTCTGACCGGGGTCGGTCCGTGCATGCCGAGCCCCAGCCGGTCAAGGATTCCGCACGCCGAGGTTGCAAGTTCCTGCGACTCGGTCCGAACTACGATCAGCGAGCGCCCTTCCTTGAGAACCTCTCGAAAGAAAGCAGCGTCCTCAGAACATTTCTCATCCGGGGTCGGCTTGGGAGCCTCGGCGTCGTGTGAAACAGCCGAGCCCACCGTGGAACCTGCTCCTGCGCCGGCAAGCCCCAGCAGTGCGGCTGCGCCGAAGCCTAGCGCGAATACCGGCCCAATTCCGGGGAGAAGCAGCGTTGCAGCGACCACCCCGGCAGACATACCGGCGGCTCCGCCCACGAAACCCCCGACATAGGCGCCAAATTCCTTACCAACGGTCTCGGCCTCGTTCTTGGAACGAGTTAGAAAAACGAGGGACTGCTCCGGCACACCCTGCCGCCGCAGCTGCCCTACCGCCTGCTCTGCGCGATCACGTGAAGCAAATACTCCAATTGCAGTTTCCACATGCCCTCCTCTACCAGCGAAGCTTTGGAGCCCTCGCTGATCC
>DAIMDJ010000024.1:0-4239 GCA_036725905.1 Terriglobales bacterium | reverse complement strand
CGGTGCTGAGGCTTCGAGGGCGGCTCTCTTGTCACTTTGCTTTGAAAGTGAAATCAGCTTTCGCTGGCGCTCCGGCACTCACCGTGACTTTTTGCGTCTGCGTGCCATAGGTCTCCTGCCAAGCCGTCAGCGTATAGTTGCCCGGAGGCACGTTGCTGAGCGTGTACGAGCCGTTGTTATCGCTGGTGGCGGTAGGTCCCTTCACCACCGCCATGTAGCCGCTCATCCAAGGATGAATATTGCACTTCACATGGATTGCGACTTCTTGCGCCGGCCATGAAACATCGAAGGGAGCAGCCCCTGCCGGTTGTGACTTGTTCCACTCGTGATTCGCGCTGCCTGGCTTCGGCATCGGATGGATGTTGTGCGAATGGGGATCACTGTTGGTGACCTTAAAGTGCTGATTTACATCCAGCGCCATCACGTGCGGGATGTACTGACAACCCTTTTGGTCCCACTGCGGAGTCTCCGAAGGCACCTGGCTCGCTGCTGCCGCTGGTAAACCTTCCGAGATATAGACCACAACGTACTGCAAGGTATTATTGGGGCCTGTAACCACCGTCTCCGTGGTTACCGGGTGAGCCGCGTGTGCTTTTTGGCAGTTCGGCTCTTTTGACATGTCGATCGGCCGCTGGTGCGCGGGCGTGCCGTCCAGCTTGATGGTTCCGGTAATTTTTCCTTCCGCGGCGGCGCTGACGCTGCGCGTGGAGTACAAGAGGCCGAGGGCGAGAATCAGTAATAGCGCCAGATATCCGGCGACTGGGTAATGCGCTTTCATTTTTCTCTCCTAACTGATCAGAACAAATCTGAAGTTTTATCGTCGCAGTCTCACCGCGTGTGCTGCGGCGGCGGCTGTTGTTGCTGTTGCTGCTCCGGCTGCTGTTGTTGCTGAGGAGCTGCAGCGGGCGCTGCTTCTGGATTGATCGGCTTCAACCCGATCTGCTTAGCAATCGCTTTTTCCTTTGTGTGCATGGGCTGAAGCGTACGCAGGTAGAACACTAAGTCCCATGCCTCATCCGGTTTCACATTGTCCGCAAAGGAAGGCATGGGTGTACCGTCCAGACCTGTCATGAAGATTCGGTACAGGTCCTGATCGGTTTTCCCGCACTTGAACTTATGGCCCTCAGTGAAATCGTAGGGCACGATCGGCCGATCCTTACTGTCCGTAAGTGTCGCAGCGGACGGACCGTCACCACGCCCTTCCACGCCGTGGCACTTCCAGCATTCCAGCTTTTGGAAGAGAGCTTGGCCCGCCCTTAGATGGTCGGCCGTAACTTCCGGCTCCGGCGGAATCGCAATCGGGGTTCCTGGTTTTTCTGTTTTCCAACGCGGGGAAAAAGTTTTGATGTAAGCAAGCAGATCCTGCCGATTGTCACCGCTCAAAGGCAGCCAGGAAGGCATGTTACTGCCGCGCAATCCACGCTCCATGGAGCTGATTATGTCCGAGTCGAGCGGCAGGGTTCCGGTGGGTGTGGAGCGGCATTTGAATTGGGCGAGCGTAAAGTCGCGCGGTTTGGGATCGATGTAGGGAGCGTTTTCGCCGTTGCCATCGCCCTTTAACCCGTGGCATCCGATGCAATAGCGTTTGTAGAGCCCCTCACCCGTTCGCTGTTGCGGCGTCAGGTCATCCTTGGGAACCGGATAGCCGCTGGCCACGCCGGAATTCTGCGCGGCAGCCACTCCGGGTGCCAAAAACATTGCCAGAATCGTACTGAGAAAGATTGTTCTGTGACTGGTTTGCATTCTCTTCCTCGCTTTTCTCAGAAGGCAAAGTCGAAGCCCATGAAGTAGCTGCTGAAGCGTTGGTCCCGGCCACTCGAGGCCAGTCCTTTGAAATTTTCTGTGGCGAACTCCTGGTGCCAAGCCAGACCATCGCGGCTATGCATAAAGGGGTAGTAGCGGTAACCGATGGTAAATACGTCCACATTACCGAAATCGGATGGATTACTCGCCAGCACTTGCCGGGAGATTCGCACCAGCTCGTATCGACCGATGATGAAGAGCTGAGGTGAGTAGGTGTAATGGGCCTCAATGGTGCCCGTATTCCATTGCGGTCCCTGAGCACCGACTGGAAGTACTGTGGGCTGGTTGATGGCAGATGGGCTTGCGGAAGTCGCGTTGGCCAGAAATACGTTGTCGCCTGCGCGCTGATATACGCCGGTGACGTCGAACTTTCCAATATATACACTTCCGTAAACACCTGCCCGATAGAACGATCGATTGCCACGACCAGCACCGGGTATCGGCACCCCATCTGTAGTCAAGAAAAAGGTAGGTCTTAGACCGGCCCATCCGTAGACTCCGACGCGTTGCAACCCGAGGTGCGGAACCAGGAAGCCTTGGCTGAGGTGAAGGTAACCGTCGTAGCTTCTTCCAAATGGCAACCCTGGGGTACCGTTAGTGCTACTCAAGAGCGAAACCGCAAACCGGGTGTGGTCGTCTTCGGAATGGCCCATCAGCTCAATGCCGAGTTGGTTTTCACCAAGGCTGGCAAATTCGTCCGTGTTGGCATCGCCCGGGGGCACGAAGTGATAAAGCTGGTAGGCTCCCCCCACGTTAGAAAGCGTCATCATGCGCTTTTCGGAAAGGGGCACATCCTGCTCGAACTTGCCGAATTTAAAGTTTAACCACGGCGATCCCCAGAGGTTGTCCAAGCGCACGTTGGCCGATTCAAATCCTACGGTGCCGGAGCCGACATCAATCGAGGGTACAAGAAGGAAGGAGATGTTGTTGGCCAGGGTACCGCCGGTGAGAATGTCGATGCCTGTAAGATCAAACCCAGAAGTATTGATAGTCTGTTCACCGCTTGGAGCGGAATCCACGGGAGTGCGCCCGGCGCTCTCAAAATGCCAGTGCGGCGTGATTCGCATTGCCACCGGCCAAAACTCAGGCCGCAGCCAGATGGGAGCATCCTTCTCGTTCCTCAACTGATAGCCCTCGTCCTTGAATTTTTGACCGAAGCTGTTCAGCTTGGGCCAAGCTTCATGGCAGGCGGAGCAAGGCAGCCCGTATTTGCGGGCGAATACCGGTATGGCGAAAGAATCTGTAGGAGTGAAGAAGAGCAGAAGAAGGATAGACGTCAGCAGCAAACCACCTGCAAGACTCCTCTGGGGAGAGGTCATGGAGTCCTCCTGGGCAGAAGTCATTTAAGAACTGCTGTTCAAACCAGACTGTTACACCGCACAGAACCTTCGACTACGTGTTGCAGAGTCTCTCGATTCAATTTTCTGAACCGCATCCACTGGACCACAACAAGTTGGTGCAGACAACTGCAAAAGATGAACGCACTCCACATAGTGCGTGCAGACGCACTTAATTAGCATCTCTGATAGGAAACAGTCAAGTAAAAAGCAAAGCAGGCTTCGGCGGGTGCGGTTGGCTGTCGTCAGGTGTGCTTATCGCTTCGAAGTTACGAACCATCATCTGGGCCATCATTATGGCCATTTTCTTGGCTTTTTCGCGATCCTGATGGAGAACCGCAGGGCGCATAAAACCGAACATAAAGCTCGTTATCGAAATAAAGTGGGCCAGCGCTTCGAGTTCCTGAGCGGGCAGAGAACGGGATTGCGTGAAATTGCGAAGGCGTTCGATAATCGCCCGCGCTCGCTGCGTGGGCCCGATACCAGTGATGAGGTGCCCCAGACCTGGATCCAGCAATGCTCGCGGGATGACCACTTTGAAAAATTCGCGGTCCTGCCACGTACGCTCGACCTCCCACTCGACCAGTTGCACAACCTCACCCGCCATAGTGGAAGCGAGCGGCAGCGTCGCCAGGTCGACCACTTCCTGAGAAACTTGACGTTTGATCAGCGCGAGCAGCAATCCTTCTTTTCCGCCGAAGTAGCGATGAATTAAACCTTCAGCGCAACCTGCGGCTGCGGCTATATCGCGAGTTGTGGATGATACATAGCCGCGCGAGGCGAAAAGCTTGCTGGCAGCAGCAACGAGGGCTTCTTCGCGAGCTGTGCGATCGCGTTTTCTTTTTACTGCGGGCTGAATGAGAGTCATTGAACGTTGAAGGTCAGTATAGGGCGGGATTCCGAGGGATTTGCTTTAGTGACAAAATGATGACAAACCTTTTACTTTTTGCTGACAATTGAGAGGAACGGGAGTAGAGAACAAGATCCTGCTACTCTATAGATATCCTGCGGAGGGATGCGTGAGCGGTTGAAACGGGTGGTCTTGAAAACCACTGTACGGGAAACCGTACCGGGGGTTCGAATCCCTCTCCCTCCGCCA
>DAIMDJ010000023.1:0-14926 GCA_036725905.1 Terriglobales bacterium | reverse complement strand
CTCTTCGCTGGAGTGAACGGCCATCACTGGGACCGGAACTTTGGAAAACATCTCTCTCGCGTCGCCGCGCAGCTCCGCGGGATCGGCGAGCAGGACAACCTGAACATGTTTTCCTCTCTGGTGTAGTCGGCGGGCAGCCACGAATCCATCCCCGCCGTTGTTCCCCTTGCCGCAGATGACTACAACGCGGCGCGCCGACGAGCAATGGGAAAGAGCAAAGTCGGCAACTGCCGCGCCCGCATTCTCCATCAGAGTGAGGGAGTGGACGCCGAAGCGCTCGCTGGTGGCGCGATCGATTTCGCGCATTTCGGCCGCGGTAACGATCTTCATGAAACAACCGCCGGTTTCCTGCCGGACGGGCGAGGGCGCCCGTCCCCACACGGCATGCGGTTAACGATCTTCATGAGCGCGCCACTGCCATCTGTTCGAGCTGACGGAGTTGTCCTGGCTCGCCCATCGCAATGAGGTAGTCGCCGGGCTCAATCCGGTCTTCGGGCGATGGATTGAAGCGCATGCCCTGTTCGCGCTTGATGGCCAAGATGATCACGCCCCGATCCTGGCGGATGCGAGAGCTCTCAATTGTTTTCCCCGCGAATGAAGAGTGCTTGGGCACGGAGATTTCTCCGATTTCCAGGTCCATGCCTAGATGAGTAGTGGCGGTATCCAGAAAACTGACCACGTGCGGGCGGAGAAACGATTGCGCGATGCGCTGCCCGGCGAACAAATATGGCGAGACCACGGAATCCGCACCGGCGGTGAGTAGGTGCTTTTCGGCGTCTTCTTCGCTGGCGCGGGCAATTATTTTCAACCGCGGATTCAGTCCGCGAGCCGTGAGCACGATGTAGAGATTCGTAGCATCAGTCGTGGTAGCCGCAACTAGCCCACGCGCGCGTTCGATGTGGGCATCGCGCAGCGTCTGTTCCTGCGTGGCGTCGCCGATCATAATCAGCCACTCGCCACTGAAGCGAGCCGCCTTCGTCTCACTCTGCTCGATGATGAGAAAGGGAGCCGGACGGCGTGCCAGCTCACGCGCCGCGCTACGGCCAACGCGCCCGGCGCCGCAGATGATGTAATGATCGCTGAGGCGACTGATTTCGCGCTCCATTTTTCGCTTTCCGAAGAAGCTGGCCAGCTCGAATTCTAGCAAAGCCTGCGTGAGCGACCCGATGCCAAGAAACACGAGCGAGACGCCGGAGACAATCAAGGCCAGATTGAAAATGCGCCCGGCGTGCGAGAGCGGATGTATCTCCTGATAGCCGATCGTCGTAAACGTAGTCACGATCATGTAAAGGCCGTCAAACCATGTCCAGCCCTCGATGAAATGGAATCCAGCCGTACCGATCAAGGCGAGCAGCAGCAGAGCCGCGCCGATCAGCCGGAGGTTACGGAAGGCTTTCATGAGTCTGTCGTTTGTCGCTAGTTTTGAGCCTGATCGTTCGGTATTTTGCGGCACTTCCCTACGTTCAGAAAACCTTTAACCGCTACGTTCGCGGAGAGAGGCCGCAAAGTCCGCAAAGACAAAACGACTATAAAACAAAAAGGCCTTCCACGAATCGTGGAAGGCCTTTCTCGGACGCAATATTCTTAATCTGCCATCGACGGAGCGGGCTTCGGCTCTTGCGTCGCCTCCGCAAGCTGGACCCGGCTGTGGTGACGTCCGTAGCTAAAGTAAATGACCATGCCGATAATCAGCCAGATGATCAAACGCAGCCACGTGTCACCGGGCAGACCGGCCATCATCAGCAAGGAGATCAGCGCACCCATGATTGGCACAAACGGAACCAGGGGCGTTTTGAACGGCCGCGGCAATTCCGGATCAGTGCGTCGCAGCATCCACACGCCTGCGCAGACGATCACAAACGCCAGTAAAGTTCCAATGCTCACCAGCTCACCGAGAATTGCAATGGGAATAACCGAAGCGAAAATCGCCACAAAGATGCCCACAAAAATAGACGAAATGTAAGGGGTGCGGCACTTGGTGTGAACCGTGCAGAACCACTCCGGCAGCAGGCGGTCTTTGGACATGGAAAAGAAGACGCGTGACTGGCCCAGCAACATGACAACCATTGTGCTGGTAAGTCCGCAAATCGCCCCGAGTTTCACCAGCAGGCTGCCCCAGCGCACGCCGGTCTTATCGATGCCAATGGCAATCGGATCGGGGACATTCAGCGTGTCGTACTTTACGAGTCCGGTAAGCACTCCTGCGACCAGGATGTAAAGGATCGTACAGATCACCAGGGAGCCGAGAATGCCGATGGGCATATCGCGCTTCGGATTCTTGGCTTCCTGGGCCGCCGTGGAGACGGCGTCAAAACCGATGTAGGCAAAGAAGATCACACCCGCGGCACGCACCACTCCTGACCATCCATATTTTCCAAATTCGCCTTGGTTAGGAGGCAGGAAAGGCGTCCAGTTAGCAACGGCCTGGCTGGTGTGCCTCAGAATATACGCCGTCCCAAGGGCGATAAAGATCAACAGCACACAAACTTTAATAACAACGATAAGAGAATTTGCGTTCGCCGACTCCTTGATGCCGATAACCAGAATCGCGGTGACCGCGGCGATTCCGAGAAATGCTACGAGGTTGAAAACGCCTGTCTGGTGCGGGAGGGTGGAAGGATCAATACTGTTGGCGGCGAGAGTCTTGGAAATCCGGCCTAACGCTTCCCAGCGTCCGTTGTACATAACAAACGGGGCACCCGGAGTTCCCGCCAACCACGGCGGGATGTGGATATGAAAGTCCTGAAGCAGGCTAAGCACGTAGCCGCTCCATCCCGAAGCCACTGTGGCGGCGCCGAAAGCATACTCCAGAATGAGGTCCCAGCCGATGATCCAGGCGAATATCTCGCCGAGAGTCGCATAGCCATACGTGTATGCCGACCCCGCGATTGGGATCATGGAGGCGAACTCAGCGTAGCAAAGGCCGGCAAACACGCAACCGACGGCGGCTAGCATGAATGAAAAGACGATTGCTGGGCCAGCGTATTGCGCGGACGCTGCGCCGGTGAGCACGAAAATTCCGGTGCCGATTATGGCGCCGATCCCGAGTGATATGAGATTGCCAGGACCCAGCGCGCGCTTCAGGCTGTGCTCTCCCGTTTCGTGCGCTTCGGACATGATGAGGTTCAGGGGTTTCTTGGCCAGCAGGTTAGCCATCCAGTTCTCCGTTTTCCCAGCGGGTAAGCCCGCTTAAATGCGACTATTAGGGCACGAGTGAACTCGTACCTTCCCGTTCCTATGGCTCCAGATCCCTGGCCGTATTCATCCTCGACCAGAGGAAATACACCGGGATTCCCGTCAACACAATGATCAATCCCGGCCAAGTGTACTGCGGTTTATAGCGTAATAGTACGACATCTATAAACATTGCCATCACAATGTAAACAGCCGGGAGTACAGGGTAACCAATGGCCCGGTAGGGCCGCTCGGCGTTGGCATGGGTACGGCGAAGCACAAAAAGCCCAAAAATCGTCAGAATGTAGAACACCAATACGGCGAAGATGATGTAGTCCAAAAGCTGGCCGTACGTGCCTGAGATACAAAGCACGCAAGTCCAAACCATCTGCACCATCAACGAGGTGACAGGTGTTTTATAAGTAGGATGCAGCTTGGCCACGCTGCGGAAGAACAGACCATCCTTCGCCATGGCGTAGTAAACGCGCGCACCTGAAAGGATCAGCCCATTGGCACAACCGAAACTGGAAAGCAGGATGGCGATGGCCATGAGCGAGCCGCCAAGCGCGCCCAACATCTGGGTCATGACTGCCGTGCCGACCCGGTCCTCAGCGGCATATTTGATGCCACGCTCCAGGATAGTCGCGCCGGTCGGACTTCCGTCCAGTGGCAGCGCATTGAGATAGATAAAGTTGCAGGCGATGTAAAGGGCGATCACAATGCCCGTTCCGAGCACAAGCGAGAGTGGCAGATTCCGGCTCGGATTTTTCACCTCCCCGGCTGTGAAGGTGACATTGTTCCAGGCGTCGGCGGAAAAGAGCGATCCGACTTGGGCGACGGCGATCACGGTGATAGTGCCGACCAGGACACCCCCGCCGATATCATGAAGTGTGTCCAGCCCTGCGTTATCCCAGAAGTGCCCGTGAAAATTGGCGGCGAGTGCCAGGGCATTGCGCCCACGGAACAATCCGAACAATGCCAATCCCAGCAGCGCAGCGACTTTCGCAGAAGTAAAAATGTTCTGGATTAGGGCTCCAGTTCTGACGCCGAAGATGTTGATCACAGAAAGTACAACCACCACAAGAATGGCAATCAGATTTTGCGTATTCAGCCCCACATCCATATTGCCCAGAACCATTGGGCCAATGTGAATTGGGGGCACTTTGGCGAGGTGCAAAATCCAGGCGGAAGAGGAAATGGAAGGAAAAAAGACGCCAAGAAACTTGCCGAATGCGACGCCGACGGCGGCAATGGTGCCGGTCTGAATCACCAAGAACAGAGTCCAGCCGTAAAGAAAACCCCAGAGCGGACCGAGGGCTTCGCGCAAGTAAACGTACTGCCCGCCGGCGCGAGGCATCATGGCGGCCAGCTCGCCGTAGCTCAGGGCACCAACGATGGTCAGGAAACCGGTTACAACCCAAGCACCGATCAGCAGCGCGGGTGAATTCACTTCTCTGGCGATCTCAGCGGAAACTATAAAGATCCCCGAGCCGATCATTGAGCCCATGACCAGCATCGTGGCGCTGGTCAGGCCTAGGCCTTTGACCAGTTCGTGATCCTGTTGACTATGAGTTTGCCAGTCGGTGCTAACCGCGGGTGCGGGCTGTCGAATGTCAGTGCTCAGTGGTCCTCCGAATGTTGGCGCGGCGTCTTCGCCGGTCGATTCTTACGATGAACAGGGGTAGCGGCGTTACTTTATCCTAATATTCGCAAGAATTCCTCTGCTGATTTGCGAGATTCGGATATCAGATCAGATATAACCGCTACGGAATCAGCCCCAGCCTCAATAACCTCCCGGCAGTTCGCCCTTGTGATTCCGCCGATCGCGACCAGGGGCTTGCGCGTAAGTCTCCGCGCCCGGCGCACGCCATCCACGCCGACGATTGGATCGGGATTTTGTTTGCTGGCCGTTGCGAATACAGGGCCGATGGCAATGTAGTCTGCCGAGGTCTGATCAGCTTCCGCGACCTGCTCGGGATTGTGCGTCGAAACTCCGAGCCAGCGGTTTGGCCCGATGACTCGCCTGGCACTCTCTGGCAAGAGGTCGTCCTGGCCTACGTGGACGCCGTCGAATTGAGCAGCGAGGCAAAGATCTGCACGATCGTTCATGATCAACTTGACTGAGGCACCAAGCCGCTGTCGTAAATTTGTTGCCTGGTCTAGAGCCTGCCGGGCATTGCTGTCCTTATTCCGATACTGCATCAACTCGCAGCCTGCGGCTCGCAGGTCTTCACAGGACGACACTAGCTCCGCCATTTCTGGATGGAAGCTGGAATCGACAATGGCATACAGCCTAGGCAAACTGAACATGCGTTTTTACTGACAACTGAGAACTCCAAACTGAGAACTCTTCTTAATTCGCAAATCTCGAGTTAAATGACGCGGAATTCGAAGGCAGGAACAGTTTTCCGATTTTCAGTTTCCAGTTCACAGTTTTCCCTTAACCTCCTATTCGGGCCGCAAGCTGGCTAACCTAAGCACTTACCTTCTCCTTCCCGTTCTTTGCAAGGAAGCGGTCAATGAAGGTTGTATCCAGCTTCCCTGCGCGAAAGTCGGCGTCAGCCAAGATCTTCCGATGCAGCGGAATCGTGGTGTAGATACCTTCAACAATGAACATTTCCAGCGCTCGGGACATGCGCGAAACCGCTTCTGACCGATCTCTGCCGCGTACCACCAGCTTGGCGATCAGTGAATCATAGTAAGGCGGAATCACGCCTTCTGCGTAAGCTGCTGTATCGATTCTTACCCCGGTGCCTCCAGGAGGATGGAACGCGGTAATCTTGCCCGCTGATGGCGTGAACTTCTCCGGATGTTCAGCATTGATGCGGCATTCGATGGCATGACCACGGTGCACAATGGGCCCGTGCAACACATCTTCCATGCGCTCGCCGGCGGCAAGCAGAATCTGACTCTTGACCAAATCGACATCCGTAACCATCTCTGTGACCGGGTGCTCGACCTGAATGCGGGTATTCATTTCGATGAAGTAAAGCCGTCGATCCTCATCCATGAGGAACTCGATAGTGCCGGCGTTAACGTAGCCGATATCCGACAAAGTCTTACAGAGAACTCCCCCGATATTTTCTCGCAGTTCAGGCGTCATCTGGGTGGAGGGAGACTCCTCGAGCAACTTCTGATGCCGCCGCTGAATCGAGCATTCGCGCTCGCCCAGGCTTACCACATTGCCGTATTGATCGGCCAGAATCTGGAATTCAATGTGGCGCGGGCGTTCGATAAACTTCTCCATATAAAGATCGCCGTTGCCAAATGCTGCAGCCGCCTCGGATTGCGCAGCTTTGAAAAGTGCGGGAAGCTCTTCTTCATTGCGGACAATGCGCATGCCGCGCCCGCCGCCGCCGGCCGAAGCCTTAACGATCACTGGAAATCCAACTTGCCGCGCCCATTCCAAGGCCTCGCCTTCGCCCGCGAGAATGCCCTCTGATCCAGGCAGGATAGGCACGCCGGCATTCTTCATTGCCGCACGAGCTTTTTCCTTCTCCCCCATCAGACGGGTGATTTCAGGTGGCGGTCCAATGAATTTGATATTGCAGGTCTCGGAGACTTCGGCGAAATTGGCATTTTCTGCGAGCAGCCCGTAACCAGGATGGATGGCGTCGACATTAGCGATTTCGGCAGCACTGATGACAGCGGGGATGTTCAAGTAGCTTTGCCCAAGCTGAGGAGGGCCGATGCAGATGGCTTCGTCGGCAAACCGGACCGGCAACGAGTTGCGGTCGGCCTCGCTGTAGATCGCCACCGTGCGGATTCCGAGCTCTTTGCAGGCGCAGATGACACGAAGGGCAATTTCGCCTCGATTGGCGATGAGTATCTTCTTGAACATGCGTAGAACGAGATCCTTGCCGGCGTTGCCGCGGAGTTAACCGCGGGCAGCGCCAGTTACAGGCACAAAAATGGCGCGCTTCGCGCGCCATGGGTTTCCGTCCGCGGCTTTCTAGCTCTTCGGGCGTATGACAAACAGCTCCTGCCCATATTCAATCGGCTGGCCATTGGCTACCAATTTCTTAACCACCTCTCCGGCTACATCCGATTCGATTTCGTTCATCAGCTTCATGGCTTCCACAATGCACAAGACTTGGCCAACCTCCACCGCGTCCCCTGGCTTCACAAAAGGCGGCGATCCCGGCGACGGCGACTCGTAAAATGTTCCGACGATGGGCGAGCGGACGGTGTGGAGCGGCCCTTCACCTTTGGCCTCGGATTCTTTGGGAGTGCCGGGTACCGCAGGCGAGGTGATGGGCTGTGCTACTGCGTTCTCCGGTATCGATGACGCTGCTTGTACAGCGATGGTGCGAGTATCCTGCGCAGGTGCGCTTGAGTTCGGAGCGCGCTTGATCCGGACCTTCACATCGCCGCGCTCCAGCTCGAACTCGGCGATTTCCTGTTCTTTTAAGAACTCGATGAGTTCTTTGATCTCTTTCAAATTCATCGTCTACGGTGGGACTAGTCTCTGCCCTGCGCGCCCGGCCGGAAAGAAGAGCAGAGCTGCCCGGGCAGTTTGTTCCAGGAAACTATGACTGTCATACGACAGCCGTTAGTTCCTTACTCGTGGCCGTCAGAATTTCGCATCCATGCTCGGTCACCACTACCATATCCTCGATCCGTACCCCGCATTTCCCAGGGATATAAACGCCCGGTTCAATCGTGATGATCACTCCCGGTCTGAGGGTTTCACTCAGCCCAGCGGCAACGCGAGGAGCCTCGTGGATTTCCAAGCCCACGCCATGGCCGGTGGAATGGGTAAAATACTTGCTTAAACCTTCTCTTCGCAATAGCTTGCGAGCAGCCTGATCGACCTCGCCGACGCTTACTCCAGGTCTGACAGCCTCAATTGCCGCTTGCTGGGCGTCCCGTACAGCCTGATAGAACTTGTGCGCCTCCGCAGTGGGCCTACCCACGTACACAGTGCGAGTCATGTCAGAACAATAGCCTGAGAGTATAACACCGAAGTCGCAGACCACGAATGCCTGCGGTGGGATAGCCGCTTGGGAGGCTCGGCCGTGAGGCAATGAGGAGCGTTCGCCCGAGGCAATAATGGTCGGAAATGACATGTCGTCGGCGCCCGACTTCCGCGCGGCGTACTCGAGTTCCCAGGCGACCTCGGCTTCGCTAATGCCGGGACGGATAGTTTCTAAGATTCGATCGAAAAGGCTGCTGCCCAGCCGGACGGCTCGCCGAATTAGCTCGATTTCTGCCGCATCCTTCACCATTCGTGCTTGCTCAATGATCGGCGGAGCTTCGCGGAGTAGAAACTTCGATGACAAGGTGTTTAGAAGGCGGGTCCGTGCTGCTACTGATAGGTGATCTCCTTCGATGCCAACCCTGATGCGGGACTTGCCCAGCTTAGGACGATTCCGGAGCATCCACTCGGCCGCGGTAAGAATCGGGGCTTTTCGGCTGATCATGACTTTCGCGCCTTGCACCTCGGCTTTGGCTTGTGCCGAGTAACGTCCATCACTGAAGAAAACGGATTTGCTCTCGGTGACCACGAGGATGGCTGAACTACCGGTGAAGCCCGAGAGGTAGCGAATGTTTGGAAGATGAACGATCAGCAGGCCGTCGAGACGATGACGGCTTAGCTTGCTCCGCAAATTTTGCTGCCTGCTCTCGTAGTCCATTAATCCGAGTGTAGCAGCGCAGCCCAGCGAAAGCTGGTTCAAGTCGGCGGCGGAGAAGGGGACTCAGGATTTTAGCCGCCATCGACAGACAGAGACGAACGACCCAAACAGAACCGCCGGCCCCCGTATTGCAGGAACCGGCGGCTGTCTTGCTGCTAACCCGAATTCTACGTCTGGATAATGCGCGGAGTAATGAAGAAAATCAGCTCCTGGTTTGCGGTGCTCACGGTGCGACGCTTGAACAGATTGCCGATAGCTGGAATATTTCCAAGCAGCGGCACCTGCGCGATGTTGACCGAATTCTGAGTCTGGATGACACCGCCAATAACGACGGTTCCACCGTCAGTGACCAGCACCTGCGTAGTCGCCTGCTGCGTAATCAAAGTCGGGTTGCCCTGAATCGTATGCCCGAAATCAGGTGTGGTGTTCTCGACGTCCACGTTCAGGAAGATCGTTCCTTCCGACGTGATCTGCGGAACCACGGTCAGACGCAGGAAAGCGTCAACGTAAGTAACTGTTGGCGGACCACCCAACTGTGCCTGCGTGACGATCGGAACGCGCACTCCCTGGCGCACCAGAGCCTGAATGTTGTTCTGAGTGACCACCCGCGGACGAGAGAGAATCTTCAGCAACCCGCGCGACTCCGCCATGGTCAAGATCGCATCTATGCGGTAGTTGTTGCTTTCGTTTGTGAAGCTGAATCCGCTCGTCGGGCTGGTGACCGGCAGGTTGGAGAACAACGGGATAGAATCGCCTATTGTGATGTATTTTGGAGCCAGGCCGCCCACTTTAATTGGTGAAGCGCCAGCGCTCGAGGCACCGCCAATCGCACTAGGCGAGTTGCCCCACCCGAATCCTAGTTGCGTTCCAATGTCGCGGGCGAAGCTGCGGGTAGCGGCTACGACGCGGGCTTCGATTTCGACTTCCTGCGTCTTGCGATCAAGCTGCGTCAGCAGGCGATCAACCGCCGGCATAACCGAAGGAATATCTTCGATGATGAGTGCGTTCGTGCGGTCGTCCGAGATTACGTCACCCCGCTGGGTAAGGAATTTCTTTACCGTCGGCACTACATCTTTCGAGTGCGCGTAGCTCAGGAAGCGAGTGACGGTGACCTTATCAACGGCCAGTGCTTCGGCTTCCTGCTGCGCGCGCTTCGCTTCGGCTTCCTTGCGCAGAGTATCGACAGTAGCGATGCGCAGCACATTCCCTTCGAGCTGCCGCGAAAGACTATTGTTCTTCAGAACGATGTCGAGGGCCTGATCCCAAGGTACGTCATCCAGGACAATGGTTAGACTTCCTTTGACGTTCGGATCCAGCACAACATTCAGTCCGCTGATTTCGTGAATCAGGCGGAAGAAGTCTTTCAAGTCGACATCTTTCAAGTTCACCGAAATCGGCTCGCCAGTGTACTTTGGGCCATTTACAGCCGGATTCTGCTGCGACTGCGACTTCTGCTCGGCGGCCAGGTTTACTGCGGGCTGCGATGGTACCGAGCCGGGCGCTTGCATCGCCGCGCTGGCCGTGGGCAGCAGATTGCCTTCCGGACGATCCACAAACTTACCGGCAGCAGCCAGAGCCCGGTCTGCGGGCTCCAGGACGGGAGTCTTCTGCTCTTCGGCCGTTGTCTTCGGCTTGTACGAGGGTTCGACGAATACAAAATCGTTCGCGGAATCAGGACGCTTGGTATCTGCAACTGCTGGGGGTTTCACCACGGACTGGCTTGCCGCAACCTCAAGGTTCTTGGTTGCAGGCGTAGAGATTGCCGAAGCGGAAGGTTGCGAAACGGGAGCGGTGGAACTGGGAGCTTTCGCCACCACCGGCCCGGTGTGCAATTTCAAGACCAGTTTATTCCCGTCGACGGGCATGAGTTCATACTTGCAGGCTTGCTGCAGATCAATGACGACTCGCGTGCTGGGAGGTTGTTGCCCGTTCATACCAACCCGTACGGTCTGAACTCCATTGCTCCCCACGTCGATGTGGGTCTGGGAAGTAGCCACCGATGTGTTAGGCAGGTCGAGCACGACTCGCGCAGGGTGAGCAAGAGTGCTTAACTGAGGCGTTAGTTGGCCACGAGCGGTTATCTCCAAACTCACGCTGTCATCGCCCCGCACGACGTCAACCTTCTGCAGAACAGCGTGCTTTACAGTCTCTGTGCCCGTGCTCTGCGTCTCGGCCGCTGCCGCGATAAAAACCAACAAAAGCAGCGATATGAAAACACCCAACAATTGCTTTCGCATTTCGCTTCTCCCCACGGCGCGTGCTTGCTCGCCGGTTATCTTTCTTGCAAATTATCCGGCGCTGTAACCCGCCGTTCGCCGGATTACACGGCCGGCGTTGGAATCTTCTTCGTAACTTCACGCGTAAATGGCTTGCCCAGCTTATCCTGTAACGTCTCTTTGAAAATGATGGAGTCGCCTGTGATCTTCACCACATACCCGTTGAACACGGGATCGTTCTCTCGCAGGAAATAAGCTTTGTTCATGGTGTTGACGACAACCGCTATCATGCCGGTATCGGCTTTCACCACGCCTTTAAGATTCACTTCTCCGATCGACAAGCAGCGCTTACCTGTACTGCAGCCTGATCCGACCATACTGCGATTCACCACCGGACTGATAAAGGGATCGCGCCGGCCAGTCAGATTGATCACTTCGGCTTGTTTTTTCGGCTGAGCCGGTTTGTTTTTGTCCTCGACGGCGATCCTCTGTTTGGGCTGCGATTTCCTAGCAGCGCTCTTCGGGTTCGCACTCGCGGGCTTCGCATCTGCTTTCGGAGCGGCTGCGGATTTTATTGCCGGCGGTGTCTTGTGAGCTCCCGGCGTTTTTCCGGCATTCGCCTTGGCCGGAACTTGCTTGTTCGCATTCGCCGGCTTGGGTACAGGCGGCAGAGCGGTTACGGGCTTGCTTGTTGGAGACGCCTTAGCCGGCGCAGCTTTGGCTGGCTGGGATGGGGCAGGTTTCGATGCATTAGGCTGCGAAGCCGCCAACGCCGCGTCTGAGTCCAACGCTTTTTTCTGCTGCACCAACTTCATTGTCGTCCGCGTGTCCTGGATCACATCCGGGTTCTGCGCCCAGGCAGCTCCGCAGAATCCCAACAAAAGAATTGCTGTCATCAGCTTCATAGGTTCCCCTACTTTTTCCTCGCTGCTGGTTTGCCGGGCGCGCCGGGTTCGAGATCATGACTGAAGAAAGTGGTCGCCGTGTAGGTGGCAGCAACGCTCTCACCGGGCGCGTACTGGTATTGGTGCTTGACCTTCGCGTCGGAGGATTTCTTCGTGCTGGCCACCAGCAGTCCGGAGACATTGATGATTCGCTCGAGCTTGCCCACGCGGTCAAAGAAATTGAGCATCGAGTAATAGGGACCATCAAGTTCCATCTCGAAAGGCAATTCGCTATAAAAATCTTTGCTATTGACACCTTTCGCCGTATATCGGCGGAGTTCGACACCGGACTTCATCGCCTCAGAGTCCATCATGCGCATAAAGTTGTCGACTTCCTTATCATCCGGCACGATGCGCCGCTCGATTTCGAGTTGCTGCTTGAGGCTGGCAAGCTGGCGTTCGATTTCAGCCAGACGAGGCCTATAGGTTTCGAGTTCGGCGTTCTCTTTGACCTTATCGTCGAGCCTTTGCTGAGCAGCTGTATTGGCGTCCCGCTGTGATTTGAATAGCGTGAAATACAGAGCCACACTCAGCAATAGCGCTCCGCCTAATACCACTGCCCACTGCTTGATACCCGGCATGTCATTAAAATTCATGATTTCCCGCCTTAGGACTTGGTCTTTTCGCAGCTCAGGGTGAATTGAAACGCCTGCATGTCGCGAAAAGTCTCGTCCTGAAAGGTTTCCTTGATCTCAATATTCTTGAAGTACCCAGTCTTTTGCAGATTCGAGATCAGGTTGGCTACGGCATCGGCGCTCAAGGCCATGCCTTTAATATCCACGCTGTTCCCGGCATCGATCATCGAGTCCAGCCACACTGCCTCGGTACTGTTCACCGTACTTCCGATGGTATTCAGCAGATTGACCGGACCGGCCTGCTGGGCCCGGAGCTGATCGATGACGTCCACGCGGCGCTTGTAGTTCTCTGCTTGCTTTTGCCGCTCCAGATACCGAGCCTTCACGCCCGCAAGCTCGTGATTCTTCTGCTCGGCAGCCGTCATTTTGGTTGCGATGCTCTGCTTCTCCCGATCGAGCTTGTACCAGTATCCTAGGTTGAACACGACCAGCAGGGCCGCAGCGACCGCCACTTTCATTGCCGGCGAGCCGACATCACCCATATCCATGGCCGCGACCGTGGAAGCAGCGGAACGCTTATTTTTCGACTTCGGTGTTCCCAGCAAATTGATTCGGATCATAGGTCGTCAAAACTCCTCAGGGCCAACCCTACCGCAACTGCCAATTGGCCGGCGTTCTGCTCGATCAGTTCCACTCCCGGTCCTTGCGCTGGCGGCGCAATTCGCTGGAATGGATTAAAAATCTCCACCGGCAGCGAGAACTCCTGGCGCAGGGCTTCGACCAGGCCCGGGACCTTTGAAGATCCCCCCGCCAGGTAAATCTTCTCGATGTGCTCTCCTGCCGCGCTGGCACGGAAGAAATCGAACGTCTTCTGAATTTCCAAAACGATAATTTCAGTCACCTGCTGCAGGATGGGCGTTTTGGCATCTTCGCTGACGGTGCCCACCTTCTTGCCCAACTTCAGCGCTTCAGCGTCGTCGAAGCTCAGGTCAAGTTCTTTCTGCAGTGAGTCTGTGTACTGATGCCCGCCGACGCTGACATCGCGCGGGAACAGGGGAGTAGTGCCCTTCACGATGTTGATATTCATCACGCTCGCGCCCAGGTTCAGCAATGCGACCACCTGACCCGGCGCAGGCTCGTAGTTGTATTCGTAGCAGTTCTGCAGCGCGAGGGCATCGATGTCCACAATAGCCGGAGTTCTTCCCGCCATCGAGAGTACGTTGGTGTAGTTGAGAATCTTGTCCTTCTTGACGGCGACAAGAAGAACGTCCATCTGCGGATTGCCCGCGTCTTCGGACAGAATCTGGTAGTCGAGGTTTACGTCGGCTAGATCAAACGGGATGTGCTGTGCGGCTTCCTTCTCGATGGTTTCAGCAAGTTCCTGATCGCTCATCGAGGGCAGCGAGATCTTCTTCACAATCACTGAGTGTCCGCTTACCGCGGTTGCGACGGCCTTCGACTTGATCTCGTTGTCGGTAAACAACTTTGAAATCGCGGTCGAAACCGTGCCCGAGTCTACAATCATGGAATCGACCACGATATCGGGCGCCAAAGGCTCCAGTCCGAGATGGGCGACTTCAATTCCATCGCGTCCGCGCTTCAGCTCCACCGCCTTGATGCTCGAGGATCCCACATCCAGGCCAACAATCGTCTTCGCTCCGAATCCAAACATGTGCCCGCCTTTACGGTTGCCCGGCAGCTTTCACGGCTGCCTTCGGTTTCTTCTTGCTTCGTGCTTCCATCTGGTTCGACTTATCTTCCATCCACTGATCAAGCTTCGACTTCTTGAAGCGCCAGCGGTTGCCCAGCTTGAAGGCGGGGATTTTTTGTTCCCCGACGTACTTGTACAGCGTGTCCGGACTCACTCCCAGGTACTGCGAAGCCTGGCGAATGTTCATCACTTCCCGCGAGTCGGCCATAGTTTCAATCCCTTTCCACAGAATGAGGCCCTGCTCCCGCGGTTTGTCGCGCGGCCCACAAGGCAGACTTGGGAGAAAATTCCCCGAAGCAAAGGCTCAAAACTGCGTTCGAGTGAATTTTGGTGTCCAGAGCATATCTCAACCCCCAAAATGCTGAAGTCAAGGCGAATTTCCGTGTTTTTCCTGGTTTTATGGGTGTTTTCTGGAATCTCGGCTGGATGGAGTTGCAGATTGGTTCTATATGTTGTACCCATAACAAACAAACATCCAAGAGGATGTGGTGTTTATACAATCGGTTCGGATTTCCCGCGGTACCGGTAACCAAAGTACGACAGACGTTACCGCAGTGTGTGGACATGCGGAAAATACATCCGAAAGGCGTGAAAAAGAGGTCCAGGTTTCCCTGGACCTCCCGAATGCGGCCTGCGTTCTTTTATTAGTACGCTACGATTGGACCCGCTC
>DAIMDJ010000022.1:0-14954 GCA_036725905.1 Terriglobales bacterium | reverse complement strand
TTAAATTATGGCGGCTGAGAACAATACTCGCGATTTGCAGGCATTCTCCAGAATCTTTGAAGTAATGTCGTTCGTGGACCGGATTCAGGAACTTAGTCCGGAAGAAATTGAGGAGACTGCTCACCGGCTCTGCCAGCTACCGGCGAATCCGCGAAACAGCATGAGTCTTGAGGAAGTTGTGTTCTGGGCTGGGGTCGCAACTGGAATGGATCTTTCTCGCAGCATGCAGGAAGACCTGCTTGATGGAGGCTCGGCCAGCAAGATCGAAGCTTATTCTTCGCTTTTGGCGTACTCGACCAAAAATGCAGTCGTAGATATTACGCTTGAACAGTTGGAACCAAGCAAAGTGCGAGAATAGGCGCCTCCAGTCATCCGGCTATATCTCTGATCTTTTCATGCCAGGACCGGTTCCGCTTGCGACCGGCTGCATAAAATCCGTCACTCCTAAAATTCCAATTGCCAGGAGCCAGCGGTGCAGACTGGCCCAGACCCCCAGGCTGCGCTCACGGGCACGCTTGTCGAACTCACCACACACGGCGAAATCTCGACTGGCTGCTAAGGAAAAAACCGGCCGTCCCCAGGCCTGGCATCGAAGCTGTCGAGAACATCGCTGCAGCCCGGGGACGGTCCACCGCACCTAGTTGCGCATTAGATGGTGCTCGCCTGTGGCAGGTTGGAGAGATGACCGCAAAGCCAGCGAAAACAATTCACTACAAAAGATCGCCACGGCAAGCAACCGGTTACGTTTTGTCAGAATCGGCAAATTGCTTGCGAGGCTCAACCCTTACGGTCTTTACCCGATGGCAAGCCACCCAATCGAATATCTACAGTCAGTATCAGTAAAGAACTCTTAGAATCAGGAGCTCGTATGCCGGAAAAAGAGACCATAGAACGCGCTCGTGAAGATGCACAAGAAGGCAAAGCGCCAACCACGCAAGCCGGTGAATTTGTTCGCGAAGAAATTCACCACGTGCGCGAAGGGAAACACGGCGCGCGCTCTCCGCAGCAGGCCATCGCGATCGGCCTGTCAAAAGCTCGCCGTGCAGGTGTGAAGCTTCCACCTCCGCCAAAGGGGACCGCTTCGGCTCGCAAGACGGCAAAAGGCAAGAGTCATCGGACTACGCGTCGTCCCTCAAGCAAGCGCTCCCGTGCAATCACTCGCGCGCTAAAGAGAGAAGGCCGCAGCGGCGCCTCCCATCGCGCTCTGGCGCGGCAGGCTCGGTCTGCCGCTCGTCGGCGTCGTAGTAGCGGGCGCGCTCGAACCACGCGTTCCGGATCGCGCCGCTCTTCCCGCCGCAAGTGAGGAATGGCCGCGCAGATAAGAATCGGCACCTCGGGCTGGCACTACAAGCATTGGTGCGGCCCCTTTTATCCGAAGAAGTGTCCGTCGTCGCAATGGTTCGAGTTGTACGCACGCGTATTTGACACAGTCGAGGTGAACAACACTTTTTATCGGCTCCCAACCGAGGATGCCCTCCGGAACTGGCACGATGCCGCGCCTCGCAAGTTCTGCTTCAGCGTGAAGTCAAGTCGCTTCATCACTCATATCAAGCGTCTCCGCGACCCGGACGATGCTATTTCGCTGTTCTTTTCCCGAGTGGAATTGCTGAGGTCCAAGCTAGGACCGATCCTCTTTCAGCTTCCGCCCCGGTGGCATGTAGATCCCGAGAGGCTGGCGGATTTTCTTCCGGCACTGCCCAGAGGACACCGGTACGTGTTCGAGTTTCGCGATGAAAGCTGGAACACCCCCGCCATTTTCGCCCTGCTCCGCCAGCATAAGATTGCTCTCTGCATTCACGATTGGCGCGGATCGCAGTCGCCCATTGAGCTGACCGCAGATTTCACCTATATCCGGTTCCATGGCGCACCCGGAAAATACCAAGGGAACTATGGCGACTCTTTGCTGGGGGATTGGGCGGACCGGATCAAAGGCTGGGCGGCCCATCTTTCGCACATCTATATCTATTTCAACAATGACCAGCACGGTTACGCCGTGAACAACGCTCAGACGCTTCAACACCTCCTCAATCGGGAGTTGAGCCGTGCAGCTTAGATGTGCTCCCGAAGCTTAAGCCTTTGCCCAACAAAATGTGCGAGATAGCCCTACAGCAACACGTGTCCAGAATTACAGGCTCCGATGGATCGCCAGTTTCATTGCTGCTGTCTATTCTTCAAAGAGGCTGAAAAGGGCCAAAGGTCAGGATCGACAATAAGGAGGCTATATGCTTTATTGGGCGTTGGTGTTCTTGATCATTGCAATCATTGCGGCGCTGTTCGGATTCGCCGGAGTGGCCACTGCCGCGGTCGGAATTGCCAAGCTTCTGTTCTACATCTTTCTCGTGATCTTCGTGATCACGCTAATCATGGGGCTCATGCGCAGGGGTGGCGTGCCGCCAGTGTAGCTGGAGTAGCGCCGGCTGAGACTGCGTTGCGATCCGGTCGAAGGCGATTGCGCCGGCGCTACAGTTTTCTCCTTATACAAGTCCAGTCATCTCTGGATGGTACGTTCCTCGTACTCGTCCCAAGATCAAAACGAGCTTTCGACAATTCGCATGGAAAGCTCTACAGCCAATTCACGCGAGGCATTCTCATGAATAGCAATCGATTGATTTCCACGCTGGCAGTGGCCGCTTTCTTGTATGTTGGCTCGCTGGCGTTCGCGCAAAATGGCGGCCAGGGCACATACCAGGATCAGGGGGATCGTGGCTCAGTCACAGTTCCTGCGGGCACAGAAATTTCAGTTCGCACCAACGAAGCCATCGATTCTCAGAATGCGTCCGAAGGACAGCATTACTCGGCCACGGTGCTGCAAGACATTCGCGGCGGAGCCGGTGAAACGCTAATTCCGAAGGACTCCAACGCGGACTTGGTCATCCGCCGGGTGAACAGCGGAGGCACTATCCAATCCGGGAATGTGGTCCTTGATCTCGACTCCATTACCGTGAACGGGCGGCGCTATCGGGTAAGCACAGAAGATCTAAAGCAGAGCGGTAGTGGCGGCATCGGCAAGAACCGGCGCACTGCCGAAATGGTGGGTGGAGGCGCGGCTCTCGGCACGCTGCTCGGGGCAATCGCCGGAGGCGGCAAAGGTGCAGCTATCGGCGCGGTCGCGGGTGCTGGCGCGGGCGGCACTGCTCAGGTCCTTACTAAGGGCAAGACAGTAAAGGTTCCGGCAGAAACCATTCTGCGTTTCCAGCTTGACCGGCCATTGCACTTGAGTGGCTACTGAGACACGAAGTCAAATCTTATTTCGGGGTTGTTCACCTCCTAACTGGGAAGGCAAACGGCGTCGCTAAAACGACGCCGTTTGCTTTTCTAATGAGGCGATAAAGACGCCCGATGACCTTGAGGCGTACAAATCGCTCGCTAACGCAGAAGCGCTAGCCTAAAGTAAAACTTGAGCCCCTGGCGGCACATGACTTGGCGGCTTAGGCAAAACGAACACACCCTATCTGGTGGACGGAGCGAACTCCGCTCGCTCAGGCGAAACCGGCGCACCCTCCGTTTGGTCGAAAACGGGGGCCGTCCGCCCACGCTAACAAAAAGTAAGGCACCTCCCTAGCGGAGATGCCTTGTGACCTTCAGTAAGTCTGTTGCTATTGTTGGCTGGTCGGAGGAGGAGTGGAACTGGCACCACCCTTGGTCTTGCCCCCGGTGCAGCTGTCCGAGATCATGTCCACACTGGTTACGTTGAACGTTTTCCCTGACTTCGCGGTCGCCGCGCCTGAGGAACTGGAAGCTGCGGCCGAAGCACCGCCTTCCCACGTGCCATGCACCGTGACTTCATGACCGTTGTGGGCGGAAACGTCGGTTCCGCTAAGGCTAACAGTCTTCCCGCTCTTCTCTTCCAGAACAGACTGGCCACCCTCGCTCTTGATGCAGCCTTTCAACTTCTTCTCGCCCTTGGCTTCAGCCTTGTTCTCTGCCCCCATGCTGCCCTGCGACATCGAGCCGCCGGAGCTGGTTGATCCTTGCGACGCGCTGGAGCCAGTGGACCCTTGCGAGGCGGCCGGGGACGAACTCTGCGTGCCCTGCGCACCACTTGTATCACTTTGCGGCGTTGATTGGGCGACAGCAACCGCTACAAAAAACGCCAACGCTGTAGCAACCGACAGCAACATCTTGTTCATATGTGCTCTCCTGATTCGTTTTCGATTTCAGAACCCTGAACGGCTTAGGCAACTGCCTGACGCCTGTCACCAACCGAGATGGCTGGCCGCGGCTGGTAGTTGCTCCGGTTTCCTAGGACCCTGTTAATTGCGGCCAGAAGCTCGTCGCGCGATCCCGCCTTGTCGCAAACCGCATCGACAACATTCTTCACCCGGCTGGGAACCAGGGAGCTGCCGGAAAACATAATCACCGGAAGCTCAGGCCGGCTGTTCTTGATCGAAGTGGCGACTGCCTCGCCGTCCATTTCTGGCATTTCATAATCAACAATTACGGCATCTGCGGGATTCGAATCGACAAGATCCAATCCCAGGCTTCCGCACGAGGCAGTGAGAACACGAAAACCCAGTCCCTCAAAAACAGCTTTGAACACGGTCAGGCCAGGCTGGTAGTCATCGATCCATACCAGTGTCTTTGGCTCTGGAGCCGTAACTTCAACCTCCAGCCGAAGCTCGGGCCCGGGAATGCGACCGTGGCGCGCCGGGAAACACCGCTTACTCGACGTTGCGACTGAACTTGCACGTTTTCGGGCATAAGGGAGCGGCGCAGCCCAATGCTGTTTTCTGGAGACTCTTTGCACCTTCTCAAGGTATTTCGGACCCGAAGCCTGCACAATGAGGTCAAGTCTGTATCCGACATACGGGAGATCATGTAGGGGAAGTAGTAAGGCGACGAACCGATTTTCTTCTACCGGGTCGCGGACGAAAGCGCAGATTCCTCAGGCGCTGCCGGATTAAAAACGGCCCATCAAAACCAAAATGATGATGATTAGCAATACCAGTCCAAGCCCGCTGCTCGGGTAGTAGCCCCAGGCGCTGCTATACGGCCAGGTCGGCAGCGCGCCAATCAGCAGAAGGATCAAAATGATGATCAGGATTGTCCCCATTGAGCTTTCTCCATTCAAGACTCCGACAGAATGAACTTTACGATAGCGGACTTAACTCCGGCATCGGGTTGAGTCTGTAACGTCGCCGAAAACGTTCCGTAATCGGGAGTTAAATGCAATTTGTGTATTACACCGAACACATTCAGCTTGCGGCAATTCCGCAGCATCGTTCCGGCTCGCTCAGTGGATGGCACGAATGTGCGCGCTCAAGATGTACGACCTTGTCCAAACGTCTGCGCATCCTAAGAATGCTGAAACCTAGCTGAGGTGAGTCATGACAGCGGCAGAAGTTCTTATCGACCGGCTGATTGATTGGGGTGTGGAGGTCATATTCGGGCTTCCCGGGGATGGGATCAACGGCATTATGGAGGCACTGCGCACTCGTCAGGAGAAGATCCGCTTTATCCAGGTGCGGCACGAGGAATCGGCTGCATTCATGGCGTGCGGATACGCGAAATACACTGGCAAGCTAGGCGTATGTCTTGCCACGTCAGGTCCGGGTGGGATTCACCTGTTGAACGGCCTCTACGATGCCAAGCTCGACCATCAGCCAGTCCTAGCCATCACTGGATTGCAGTTTCACGATTTGATTGGCACGCGCACGCAGCAGGACGTCGCCCTCGATAAGCTCTTCATGGACGTTGCGGTTTACAACGAGCGCGTGATGGGCGCGACTCATGTAGAAAACGTCGTTGATCTCGCCTGCAGAACTGCTCTTGCCTATCGTGGAGTTGCGCACATCACGATTCCGGTCGACTTTCAGGAACACGAACTCAAAGATCGCAAGCGCTCCAAGCGAAATGTTCCTCACCATACTTCCGACATTTACGCTCCTTTGCCGCAAATTCCGCGGCAATCAGATCTGCAACGGGCAGCCGACATTCTGAATGAGGGAAGAAAAGTTGCAATCCTGGCCGGCCAGGGAGCTCTGCATGCGGGAGATGAACTGGAGGAGGCGGCTGAGGTGCTCGGCGCCCCGATCATCAAAGCACTTCTAGGCAAAGCCTGTGTACCCGATGATAGTCCCTACACGACGGGCGGCATAGGGCTGTTGGGGACGCGTCCATCACAGGAAGCGATTGAATCGTGCGATACGGTCCTCATCGTCGGCAGTGGATTTCCATACATCGAATTCATGCCCAAGCCCGACCAGGCCAAAGGCGTTCAAATCGATCTGGACCCGCAGCAGATCGGGCTTCGTTTTCCTGTCGATGTCGGCTTAATCGGCGACAGCAAGCGCGCTCTGCAGATCTTGATGCCATTACTGAAGCGCAAGCAGGACCGCAGTTTCCTGAAAAAAGCACAGGAAGGAGCGAAAGAGTGGTGGAAGATCATGGAAGAGCGTGCTTCACGGCGCGACAAACCGATGAAGCCGCAACTTGTCGCCTGGGAATTGGGCAAGCGCCTAAGTAGCAATGCCATTGTGAGCTGCGATAGCGGAACCATCACTACCTGGTTTGCTCGGCACATCCCTGCGCGCCGGGGTCAGATGTACTCGCTATCAGGCACACTGGCCTCCATGGCGCCCGGTCTGCCCTACACGATCGCCGCGCAGATTGCTTATCCCGATCGGCAGTGTGTAGCTTTTGTCGGAGACGGCGGATTTTCGATGCTCATGGCGGATTTTGTGACCGCTGTGAAATATCAGCTACCCATAAAAGTTGTAATCATAAAGAACAACACACTTGGGCAGATCAAATGGGAGCAGATGGTATTTCTGGGAAATCCGGAATATGGAGTCGATCTTCAACCGATCGACTTTGCAGAATTTGCTCATGCTTGCGGCGGAGTTGGGTTCACAGTGGATGACCCTGCCGAGTGTGGCGCCACGATGGAGCAATTCCTCAACGCTCCTGGCCCAGCAGTGCTGCAAGCAGTGGTTGACCCATTCGAACCTCCATTACCGGGTAAGGTCACAGCGGAGCAGGCCCTGCATTTCGCCGAGTCACTGGCGCGCGGTGAGCCGAATCGAGGGAAGATTGCGTTAACGGCGGTTTCCGACAAAATACGGGAGCTGATTTAGACAGATCGCGAGATACGTATATTTTGAAGGCATCTGGCGCGCGACGAGGTTTGACAAGAACTCCCGCCTGCTACACATCGAAAATCTGATATACGCGGGATGGGTTCTGCGATTGCAGCAGCGTAATAGCTACGTTGTGAACCGGCACGCCACCCGTAGTTTTTCCTGCGAGCTTGCCGTGGTGTGCATGACCATGGATCACGAGGTCTGCTCCATGGCGATCGACCACCTCAGCTAGACGCGACGTTCCCAGGAATGCATAGATTTCGGGGGACTCCCCTTCTACCGTCGCCATAATAGGCGAGTAATGCAACACAACGATTCGCTTTTGCGTGCGTAACTGCGCCATAGCGCGCTCGAGTTTCAGCGCTTCATCAATAGAAGCGCGCACGAAAGCTTTGACCTCGGGCTCACCGAATGCGGTAAGCACGCCGCGTCCAAAACCACCCACAAAGCCCTTGGTCCCCGCGAAGCCCACACCATCGCGCTCGTAGGCGCTGCCGTCGAGAACCTTGATTCCTTCCGCCGTCATCATGCGCATCAGCTCCGCCTCGCGGCCGCTCTCGTAATCGTGATTTCCTAGCACCGCCACCGTGGGCACGCGCAGCCGAACCAGAGCGTTCAGGAGTGGCTCCATCTCCGCTGGCTGGCCAAAATTCGTGAGGTCGCCGGCCAGGACCAGCAGGTCGGCCTCATCGCGCACCTGGTTGAGCTGATCACGTAACGCACTATAGCGCTGAGCAGTGAAGTGTAGATCGGCAGTTGCAGCAATTCTCATTTCTTCGCTGGCTATTGCCCCTTAGCCGTCGGCTCGGTGTCTGCTCCCAAAGATTAGCCGCATGTTTTACCTGCGAAGCTTATTAGCTTCGGCTCTCTTCTTTGGCGATATTCCTCAAGCAGATTCTCAAGGCCCCATTCTTGCAGATCAATGGCAAACATCACCTCATCGACCAAGCTGCCCCGGAATGGAGCCTTTAGATCTGGCTTCTTGATTTCGTTTTTAAACCGCGCAAGCAGATCCTGCCACAGCACGAGGGGAACGTAATCGCTATGAGCTGGATATACGAAATGAAACAGGATCAGGGCCCAGAATAGAATTTCCCAATGCTCACCGGCGTGTCGTAACACGCGATCCCAGTCCAGCCGGCCTTTTGTGCCATAAATAATGTGGGCGATGTCAGCGCCATCAAATCTCTCTCTACGGGTGACGAAGAGCTTCGAAGCAAGAAGCTCCTCTGGAGCAAGCACCCGAGTAGGAATATCGACGATCAACGCAGGATGAGCCAGTTCGATCCACGAAGAATCAACTGTAATCACCGCGTTGCTCATGCCGGTGATCAGGTCCACAAAGAACTCATCTCGATGAGCTTTGGCCAGCCAGACCGGATCGCAAATCTCACATTCGAATCCATGCTCACGCAAATGCCCGAGCGCCTTCGCCACGTCTTCGGAGCGCAAAAAGATGTCGAGATCTTTCGTGTAGCGGCAGATTCCGGTGTGCTGCTGCAGCGCAAACGCGCCAGCCACAGCGTAGGGCACGTGCCGGTCTTCAAGGATGCTTAACACCTCTCGGTAGAGACCCTCTTGCTTCGGAGGGATCGCCACCGGAATGGAGGATGTCAGCGTCGCGCCGTCCGGCAATTTGTCAGCTGGTTCCGGCATGAGCCGCTTGGATGTGCTTTTCTGCCTTGCGGTTGCAGTTGCGGTACTTAGATCAGGCAACCCTGTGGGCCGTGTGGATAAAAACCCATTAGGCTTGATGTAACGTACCGATTGGCATTCCCTCGGCCTCGCATGAACAAATCTGCTGTACCGCACCGTGCCCTCGCACAATGGCGCGTCCCTCGAAAAACCGTCCCATAATCTGGCACAACGGCGCAATCCAAACTTGCATCTTTTTGGGCGAACGTCTTATGTCCTCCACCATAGATCCCCTGGCTGGCAAGTCAGTCCTCACTCCTCTCGGCAATGAAATCAACGGAGAGAGCCTTGCCCAACGAATCGCGGAACTCGGTGATTGGTTCCACAATCTCGACCTTCATGGAGTTCACACCGCGCCCTATCATTTTCTTGGTGACTTTCCGAACATCAAGTGGCAACCGATCAGCAAAGCGATTCCGCAGGATCTCACCGGCACCACGGTCCTGGATATTGGCTGCAACGCAGGGTTCTACTCGATCCAGATGAAGCAGCGCGGAGCAGGGCAAGTACTTGGCATCGACGTAGATGATCGTTATCTAAATCAGGCGCGCTTTGCGGCAAAGACTCTAGGCCTGGACATCGAGTTCAGGAAATGTTCGGTATATTCGGCAGACGAAATTCCGGGACAATTTGATTACGTCTTGTTTATGGGTGTGTTCTACCACCTCCGCTACCCGCTCTTTGCTCTGGACAAGATCATCAAGAAAGTTGCAGGAAAGCTGGTATTTCAGACCATGATTCGCGGCTCCGAAGAGGCGCGAATCTGGAATGACGACTATCCTTTCTGGAACAAGGAGATTTTTCGCGACCCGGATTTCCCGGCGATGTATTTCATCGAGAAGAGTTACTCCCACGATTACACAAACTGGTGGATTCCGAACCGCGCTGCGGTCGAGGCGATGCTCCGGAGTTCGGGGCTGGAGATTATCGAGCATCCTGAACCGGAGACATGGATCTGCGAACCGCGCAGGAGCACGCAACGCGGACGGTACATTTTGGATTTGGAACTAGAAGGGACGTTGTGACGTTTCTGAACAAACATATCGTCACATCAACTTCGCGGTCGGACACGGACGCCACGTCATAGCACTGAGCAACTTCCCGAGGAACCATGGTCGAAGCGGTGATGCTGTGGAACGAGCCGAACAATCTATCGCATTGGGATTTCCATATCGATCCTGAATGGATGATGTTTGCTGAGATGACGATTGCCGCGGCCGGTGCCATCCGGAAGATTAATCCCAATCTAAAGATCGTGCTGGGTGGTATGTCTCCTGTCGACGCGAATTTCGTCCGTCTGCTGGCGGGGCATGGGGTATTGGATCAGGTCGACGTGGTCGCCATTCACGGTTTCCCGTTGGACTGGAACCACTGGAGCATCCATGACTGGCCGCAGAAGGTCGAGGAGATTCGCCGCGTGGCCGACAGGCCGGTTTGGGTTTCAGAAGCCGGGGCATCTTCGTTCGGCGCAGAAGAAGTGCAAGTGTTCGGTATGAAACGAACCGCGGAGTTGTTACTGCCGGTTGTTGACCGGGTGCATTGGTACAGCCTTTTTGACCTGCCGTCTAGCTGGACCGCGACCACTCGCCACAAAGAAGCAGAGGGCAGTGCTTATTATCGGCATTACTACATGGGATTGGTGCGGGAAGACGGCAGCCCCAAACCAGCGGCTTCGTGTTTCCCGCAAGGCCTGGGAATTTGCCAGTGGTTCCACTATGAGGATTCAAGGCTGAGTTCCGCAGTGGAGTGGCTGCGCAAACTAAACGTCCGCTATCTGCGCACCGGCGTGAGCTGGGCAGACTCATATCGGCCCGGTGCCGAAGAGTGGTTTGATCGTCAAATGCAAGCGCTGGGGGAATTTGATATAACCATGACTCTGTGCTTCACGCCCGAGCACCTTGGCCAAGCGCCGCATTACACCAGTCCTCCAAAGAACCCCGAACATTTTGCCGAGTTTGCTGTCTGGGCGGTTCAAAAATATGCGCCCGGCAGGCCTAATAGATCAGCGCCTTCTAGACGCACGGAACCGATGCCAGCAGCAGCGCTGGAGGCCATCTGATACTGTTTGCCGATGAGATCCCGGCGGGAGTTCTACACGAGCGCACACAGCGGATATAGCAAGAATGTCACTTCGAGAAACATTGGTTTCTAGGCAGCGCGTTTAAGGGTACTCTCATCCAACTTTCGCCCATAGAAGGTGACCGGGCGATGCTTCTCTACCGTTCTGCATCTCCGGCGCTCACGTTCTTGTAGCTCAGGGCAAAGGAGCCAAAGCTTAGTGGGCAAGAAAGTCCTGATTACCGGCGGCGCCGGATTTGTTGGATCACACACCGCGGACGCTTTAATTCGAAAAGGTCACGCCGTTCGCATTTTCGACAATCTCACTGAGCAGGTACATGCAGCCGGAGTTCCTCCTGCATATATCCCTACAGAAGCGGAATTCGTGCGTGGAGACATGCGCGATCTGGAAGCCCTAGGCAAGGTAGTGCGCGGGGTAGATGTGATCTTTCATCTGGCAGCAGCAGTTGGTGTGGGCCAATCGATGTTTGAGATTGCGTACTACACAGCCGTGAACAATCAAGGCTCGGCGAATCTGCTGCAAGCAATTCTTGATACCCGCACGCGCGTGGAAAAGATCGTGGTTGCATCCTCGATGTCGATTTACGGCGAGGGCCAATACTTTTGCTCGGAGTGTGGCCCCGTAGCTCCTCCGCCGCGGCCGGCAGCACAGCTAAAGAAAAGGCGCTGGCACACGGTGTGTCCGCAGTGCGGTGAAATTGTTACTCCGATTCCTACAGATGAGAGCAAGCCGCTGCAGTCCACTTCGATCTACGCGCTTTCAAAAAAAGATCAGGAAGAAATGCTGCTGCTCTTTGGCCGCATGTACGGAGTCCCAGTCGTCGCCCTACGCTACTTCAATATTTACGGGACCCGACAATCGCTCTCCAATCCCTACACCGGCGTAGCCGCAATCTTCGCCTCGCGGCTGATGAACGGAAATTTACCGATCGTATTTGAGGACGGTCTGCAGATGCGCGACTTTGTCAGCGTTCACGACATCGTGCAGGCGAACCTCCTGGCAATGGAGAATCGAGCGGCAGACGGGCGCGCACTAAACGTAGGCTCGGGACATCCGGTCACAATTGCGGAAATTGCAGCCGAGCTGAGCGCAGCGCTCGGGCGGCCGCCTCTAATGGAAATTACGGATAAATATCGGGCTGGCGACATCCGTCATTGTTTTGGAGACATTTCCGCAATTGCCGATTTGCTGGGTTATCGCCCGCGAGTTCGCCTGAAACAAGGGATTCAAGAGCTGGTGAATTGGTTGAAGTCACAGAATGCAAACGATCACGTGGAGGATGCGATGGAACGATTAAACGTGTACGGATTGGTGGCGTGAAAGAGTTGCACCGTCGATCCGCATCGCGCAACTCTTCCCGGTACGTGGGGTGCAATGAGTAAGGTCGTGCCATTTCATTCGGTGGTGATTTTTGGAGGTGCTGGGTTCATTGGCTCGAATTGGGCTTCCCGGCTACTCAAAACTACCGAAGCCAGAGTTCACATCTTCGACAATTTGTCACGCCGCGGAGTGCAGCACAACGTGAGTTGGTTGCGGCGTGTGGCTGGAGATTCTGACCGGCTGAAGATCACTGTTGGCGACGTTCGCGATGCGACGCTGGTGCATCGTGCTGTGCAGCCGGCAACCGAGGTGTACAACTTTGCGGCGCAAGTTGCGGTCACGACTTCGATTGATGATCCTCGCGAAGACTTTGAGATCAACGTCGGTGGTACGCTGAATATCCTTGAAGCCGCACGCAAGAGTGGGCGCAAGCCCTTTCTTCTGTTTACTTCGACCAACAAGGTTTACGGTCAACTTGGCTCGCGCAATCTAACCATCGCACCAACGCGCTACAGATGCGCCGATCAGCGAGGCGTGAGCGAATCGCAGCCGTTGGATTTCTACTCGCCCTACGGTTGCTCCAAAGGCGCCGCCGATCAATACGTCCACGATTACAGCAGAATTTTCGGGTTGCCCACAGTTGTGTTTCGCATGTCGTGCATTGCCGGTCCGCGGCAATTCGGCACGGAAGACCAGGGATGGGTAGCACATTTTCTTTACTCAGCGCTCCAAGGCCGGCCCGTGATTATTTACGGGGATGGACGGCAGGTACGTGATGTGCTGTACATCGAAGACCTGTTGCAAGCGTTCGAATCCGTCAGAGATCGCGTGGAGACCACCGGAGGCGAGGTCTACAACGTCGGTGGTGGCCTGGAGAACTCAACGTCGCTGCTGGAGATCATCTCTGAAATTGAACGCGTGACGGGCAAAAAGCTGCAGCACACGATGGACCTGGCCCGGCCGGGAGATCAACCGTTTTATGTAACTGATTTTTCCAAACTACACCGTCACACAGACTGGCAGCCGAAAGTTAGTGTGCCGCGCATTCTGGAGAACATGAGCGCGTGGTGGAAGGCTAATCGCGATCTGTTCACCGCGTTTGTGCCTGCGCGAGTACCAATCTCCGCGCTCCAGCACGCTCCGGAGGTGGCATCGTGAAGTTTGCCCTGGTCAATCCGGCGTGGAGCTTTGAAGGCTCCACTTACTTCGGCTGCCAGGAGCCGCACTATCCGCTGGAGTTGCTGTTCGCGTTCGACAAAATTAAACAAGGTGGTCATGAGCCAATCCTGATCGACGCCCAGGTGGAAAAGCTAACGACAGCACAGGTCAGACAACGGCTGGATGAGTTTCACCCCAATTTCCTGGTTATTCCGACTGCTCCCTCATACTTGTTTTGGCGCTGTCCTCCTCCAGAGTTGCGGGTTCCGCGCCAATGGTTCGCAGAGCTTGGAGACGGAGCAGTAAAGGTGGCAATCGGTCCGCATCCCTCAGCGACGCCTGCAGCCACGCTGCGGAAGCTGAACTGCGACGTTGCCATGCGTGGCGAACCCGACGAGACGCTCGTGCAACTCGCATCGCGCCCATGGACGGAAATCGACGGGTGCTGCTGGAAGGACGAGAACGGCGAACACCTGAGTCCATCATTGGCTGTTGCGGACATGAGGAGTCTGGGGACGCTCAGCTTTGAGAATTACAACGTCGAAGCGCACGAGCATCGGCATCATGTTTTTAGCGGTGCCGGACGCGGCGCTGAACTGGAGTTTGCCCGCGGCTGTCCCTGGAGCTGCACATTCTGCAACAAAACTTTATTCCGAAATAAATTCCGTGAGCGCGATGTCGATGCTGTGCTTGCGGAAGTGGACAACCTGGTTGCGCGCGGGGTCAATTACATCTACTGGATCGATGAGATTTTCGGTGTCGGCAAAAATGTCCGACGGCTACTCGAAGGATTGCGGCGCCGACCCGTTAGCATCGGGCTGCAAACCCGAATTGATCTCTGGGATGAAGAAACGCTTGACCTACTCGGACAAGCTCACTGCATCTCCATGGAGTGTGGGATTGAATCCATCACAGATGAGGGCAGGGACGAGCTGAATAAGAACTGCCGCATGTCAACCGAAAGGCTCTCTCAATTATTGATCTACGCCAAAGGGCGTATCCCATGGGTGCAAGCGAATCTGATCCTCACCGACCAGGACAATCGTGATGGAATCCGCGCCTGGCAGGATAATCTGAAGAAGCACGGGGTTTGGGTGAGCGAACCCGTGCCGATGTTCCCATTCCCGGGCACACCACTCTACACACAGATGTTCGGTCCGCCGGATGATCAAGCATGGGAGCGGGCGCATCGTTACTACACTGGACTATTTCACGAGAAAGATTACAGCGACATTCAAGATTCGCATCCGGCGCCAATCGAGGATCTGGAATGCACGTGTTAATGACCGCCGATACCGTGGGTGGCGTCTGGACGTACACCCAGGAATTGGTGAGCGGATTGATACAGCAAGGCATTCGTGTGACCTTGGTGAGCCTCGGCAAATTGCCATCGCCGCAACAGAGTGCATGGATTGATGCTCTGCCTGAGCTGGACTACCGTCCGACTGACTATCGGCTGGAGTGGATGCAGGATTCCGAGCGCGATGTCGAGGAATCCGGCAATTATCTCGAATCGGTGATTCGTGAAGTTCGCCCTGATCTATTGCATTTGAATCAATATTGTTACGGCACAGTCTCGCCGGAACTGCCGCGGATTGTCGTGGCCCACAGTGATGTAG